>JAOXSC010000140.1 GCA_025800215.1 Marinibacterium sp. | reverse complement strand
ACCTCATCCGCGCCGAGGTTGTAGATCACATCAGCCGCGCTGATCGCGTCCATACCGCCTGCGTTGGTGGCATCTACATCCATCGCGCCCACGCGCGCGGCGGCGGTATGCAGGATGATCAGCCCACTTTCGGTATTGCTTGCAACGGTTTGCGCGGCAGCCAGAACAGCGGCGCCATCGGCCTCTTGCAGCGCTCCTTGCCCTACAATGACCAAAGAGCGTTTTGCTTTGATCTCATGATCGCCGCCCATGTCGACAACCTTTTGCAACGCGGCACGGTCATCGCCCATGTGGTGGTATTCATAGGTCAGATCAACCGCCGGACCGACCAGAGCAACCTCGGCCCCATGCGCCCAAGCCTTGCGAATCCGGGCGTTCAGAACCGGAGCCTCATCGCGCGGATTGGTGCCGATCAGCAGAATACGCTCGGCCCTGTCGATATCTTCGATCGCGGCGGTCCCGGCATAGGCTCCACGGTTGCCCGCAGGCAGCTTGGCGCCATCGGTGCAGCATTCGAC
>JAOXSC010000132.1 GCA_025800215.1 Marinibacterium sp. | reverse complement strand
TTATAGGCCTGCGTCGTGCAGGTGGTCAGCATATAGGCGATCTTGGCCTTCTTCTGCCCGCGCAGGACGAAACCGGCCTCAGCCACTTTGGTCTCGGACCCATCGGTCACGGTCATCTCGATGATGTAGACGCCCGAGCGCCACGCGGCATCCACCGGGATTTCGGCCAGCACCGGCCAGCCACAGCCCTTGGCATAGGCATCTTCGGGTGTTTCGGTGAACACGCCCGCGACGCCTTTCGCCTCGAACACCGTTTCGCGGGTGGGCCCGTCGCGCCAGACCACCATGTCAAAGGTTTCGGCCGTGGTGGTGGCATGCAGCTTGACCGTCTCGCCCCCGGCATAGCTCATCGCATCGCAATAGCCGTAGATCTCAAGGAACTCGGGATCGTTCCCGGACATCTCGTAAAACGCCAGATCCAGCGCGCGCCAGCCCTGCGGCACGCGCCAGGTCGACGGGCCAGAGGACAGCGGCGCGGGATCGACCAGCCCCGTGGTCTGAGCGGCGCGCGCGGCCATGGGCATGGCGGCACCGGCGGCCACACCAGCCGCAGCACCAGCGGCCAGCAGGGTGCGGCGCGTGGTGTCGATGCCTTCGGACTTGGCGGCGGGTGTGGTCGGGGTGGATTTGGGATCAGGGGTGCTGTCTGTCATGGATCTCAGTTCGGCTTTGGTGTCGCACGGGTGGAAAACGGCTGCCGGGTCCGGCAACCCGCGTCACCAGACCACGACAGGGAACCACACCGAAAGCCGGTTTCTGCCAAACTGCGCCCGTTGCTGTGGATGACGTCGGCGCAACGCCGAAGACCCTGCACCACATCGGAAAATCCAACCCGGCCGCCACTGGCCCCTAGAAGCTGGGGCTGCGCTTTTCCTCGAAGGCACGGATGCCTTCGGCCGCTTCGTCCGCGCCCAGGGCCTGCGCCATCGCCCCGCGTTCGCGGGTCAGATGGCTGGCCACCCGATCATCATCAGGTGCGTTGATCAGCGCCTTGATCGCCGCCTGTGCCTGTGGCGGCCCGTTGGCCAGGTCATCCGCAAGCGCCAGCGCGCTGTCCAATGCGGTGCCTGCGGGCACCAGCCGGTTGACCACGCCCATGGCAAACAGCCGTTCGGCCAGCACAGGTTTGCCGGTCAGGCACATCTCCATCGCCATCTGCCGGGGCAGGTTCATCGCCAGATAGCCCGACCCGCCCCCATCCGGCACAAGCCCGGCATTGACATAAGCCAGCTTGAAATAGCTCTGCTCGGCCGCCACGATCATGTCGCAGCCAAAGGCCATCGACGCACCGGCCCCCGCCGCCCCGCCTTCGACCGCTGCAATCACCAAAAGCGGGCTTTGACGCAGGGCGCGGATCATGTCGTGCAGATATTCGATCTGCGCCGCGCGATCCTCAAACGGCATCTCGCGGCGTTCCTTGAGCATGCGCAGATCACCCCCGGCCGAAAAGAACCCGCCGGCCCCGGTCACGATCACGCTGCGCAGGCCCTCGGCGCGGGCCTTGGACAGGGCCTGAATGACCGGTTCGTACACCGCCCGCGACAGCACATTGCGCCGGGCGGGCGTGTTGATCGTGACAACCAGCGTCTGGCCGCGCGTGTCGATCAGGACAGCATCATCGGCCATGGCTCAGGCCGCCACGACACGTTGCAGATGCACATAGCGATCGCCCAGCTGGTGGTCGATCATCGACAGGCGTTTGGCATAATGCGATCCGGGATATTCCCAGGTCATGCCGATGCCGCCATGCATCTGGATGCTTTCTTCGGCGATGAGCGTGGCGGCGCGACCGATCAGGTTCTTGGCCATTGCGACATATTTTGCGGCCTCGTCCGTGCCCAGTTTGCTGGCCGCCAGGATGGTGATTGCGCGCGATTGCTCGATCTCGATCGCCATGTCCACCGCGCGGTGCTGCAGCGCCTGAAAGCTACCGATGGCACGCCCGAACTGCTTGCGCTGCTTGAGGTAATCCACCGTCATGTCGGTCAGCACCGTCATCAGCCCCACCGCTTCGGCACAAAGCGCAAGGCGCCCGGCATCCAGTGCTGCGGCAATCGCGGCACCGGCATCTTCGCCAAGGCAGGTGGCCGGGGTTGCATCCAGGATCAGCTCGCCCGCGCCGCCACCGTCGATCAGCGCGTAGCCAAGCGTTTCGGGATCATCGACCAGAAACAGCCCAAGTCCCCCACCCGTGCGCGCCGCAACCAGCGCACCATCGGCCCCGGGCAAACCGTAGACCACGGACTTACGCCCGTTCAGCACCCAGGCGCCATCCACAAGATCGGCACTGGCGCGCAGTTGATCAAGCGTTTCGGCCTGCGGCTCGAACACGGCAAAGGCCAGGCGGGTTGTCCCCGCGATCTGCGCCTCGACCAGGGCATCCGCGCCGCAATCGGCAGCGGCGCGCAGGCTCATCAGCGCGCCCAGCATCGGTTCGGGGCAGAGACCCCGTCCCAGTTCTTCGAAGACGGTCGTGATGTCGAACCCCGTCCCGCCAAAGCCGCCCTGATCTTCGCCCACAAACGCGCCGATGACACCCAGTTCGGCCAGCTCGGCCCATTTGGCCGGCGCGTGATAGGGGGCCGCATCAATGATCGCGTTGCGGGTGTCGAAATCATATTGCTCGGTCAGATAGCGCCGCAGGGTGTCGGACAGCATCTGACGGTCTTCGCTCAGGTTGAAATCCATGGGTCAGCTCCGGAACATGTCTTTGGCGATGATGTTGCGCTGGATCTCGTTCGATCCGCCAAAGATCGACAGCTTGCGATTGTTGAAATAGGTTGCCGCGGCCGCAGCCGCATCCGCCGGGACAGACAGCGCGTTGTCCGGCAGATCCGCCGCAGGAAACGGCGCCGCCGACGCGCCAAGCGCGGTCTTGATCAGGCTCTGGATCCGCTGGCGGATCACCGTGCCCTTGATCTTAAGCATCGAGCTTTGCATCCCCGACGCGGCCCCTTCGCTGGCGGCCGACAGCATCGCGAGGTTCATGACGCGCATCGCTTCGAGGTCGATTTCAACCTCGGCCATTTCGGCGGCAAAGATCGGATCCTCGGCCAGCGGCTTGCCACCGCGCAGCAATTGCCGCGACAGCGTCCGCAGCTTGTCCAGATCGCGGCTCGACATGCCGACCCCGGCGATATTGGTGCGCTCGTGGGTCAGCAGGTATTTGGCAATGGTCCAGCCTTTGTTTTCTTCGCCCACGCGGTTGGCCACGGGCACGCGCACATCGGTAAAGAATACCTCGTTCACCTCGTGCCCGCCATCCAGAAGCTTGATGGGGCGCAGTTCGACACCGGGCGTGTCCATATCCACCAGCACAAAGCTGATGCCTTCCTGCGGCTTTCCCTCGGCCGAGGTACGCACCAGACAGAAGATCTTGTTGGCGTGCTGACCCAGCGTGGTCCAGGTTTTCTGCCCGTTGATCACATAGTGATCGCCGTCACGCTCGGCCCGTGTCTTGAGGCTCGCCAGATCCGATCCCGCGCCCGGTTCGGAATAGCCCTGACACCACCAGTCGCGCCCATCCAGAATGCGCGGCAAGATTTCGGCCTTCTGCGCGTCGGTGCCGAATTTGATCAGCACCGGGCCCAGCATCCCCAGACCAAAGGGCACCACGCGCGGCGCATAGGCCATGGCGCATTCTTCTTCAAAGATGTGGCGTTCGACCGCACCCCAGCCGGGGCCGCCGTGTTCTTGCGGCCAGGTCGTCGCCAGCCAGCCCCGCGCGTTAAGCGCCGCGTGCCAGCCATCCATGTCGGCCTTGGTCAGCTCGTCGCCATTGCGGCCCTTGCGCGCCAGATCTTCGGACAGGGCATCGGCCAGAAAGGCCCGTACCTCGTCTCGGAACGCCTCTTCCTGAGGTGAGTAACTCAGATCCATGTGTCATGCCTCCCGTGTTGAAATGATCGAATGTGCTGTCGGCCCCGCCCTAGCCAAGCCCGATGCTGCGGCCCAGCTGGTGGACGCTGTCGCGCAGGCCCGGACCGACGGATGTCAGGATCGCGTCGGCCTCCAGATCCGACGCGTTGGCGCCGCACATGAATGCAAACGCATGGGCGCCGGGCCCGTCGCGAAAGGGAACGGCGCAGGCGTTCACGCCCTCGCGCCAATCCCCGAACGAGGTGACAAAGCCGTGGTGCTCAAGCGCCTGCGCATCGGCGCCTCGTGTCCCTGCGCCCAGCTGATCGGCGGCCAGGATCGCACGCCCGGCCGCGCTGTTGTCCATCGGCAGCCGGTGGCCTTCGCGCAGCCACAGCGATGACGTGTCGCGCGGGTGCCAGCACCGGGTCAGCATCACGGATGTGCCGCTGCGCATGGCCAGCGCCACCAGCGCCCCGGCATCATCGGCCAGCCGCTGCATGGTGGCTTCGGCCATGGGCAGGAACGACAGGCCCGCCCGCGCCGTATAGCCAAGCGCCATCACCGCAGGGCCCAGCCGGTAGCTGTCAGAGGGCGCCACCTGTTCAAGAAACCCAAGCGATGTCAGCGTAAAGGTCATGCGGGCCACGGTCGATGGCGGCAACCCGGTCCGGCGAGCGATCTCGCGATTGCCCAGGGCGCCATCGGCGGGTTTGAACGCCTGCATCACGCCCAGGCCCTTGGCCAGTGTCGACGCAAAACGCCGGTCGCGCGTGTCGTCCTGGGTCATCGTACAGATCCTCAGCCCGTGACCCGTTCAAGCACCATCGCGATCCCCTGGCCTACGCCGATGCACATGGACAGGCAGGCATATCGCCCACCGGTGTCTTCAAGCTGGCGCATCGCCGTCAGGATGATCCGCGCGCCAGACGCGCCCAGCGGGTGGCCCACCGCGATCGCCCCGCCATTTGGGTTCAGGCGGCTGTCGGCGGGATCAAGCTCAAGATGTTTGCAGCAGGCCAGAACCTGGGCCGCAAAGGCTTCGTTGATCTCGATCAGGTCCATGTCGGCCAGGGACAGACCGGCACGATCCAGCGCCTTGGGCACAGCAAAGGCCGGGCCGATGCCCATGATGCGCGGCGGCACGCCCGCGATGGCCCCCGACACGATCCGCGCACGCGCGCGGGCGCGGTCGGTGCGCGCGCCGATCATCAGCATCGCAGCGCCGTCATTGACACCCGACGCATTCGCCGCCGTGGTCACCCCGTCCGGATAGAGCGTGCGCAGTGTCGCCATCTTGTCGAGCGCCACATCGGGACGCGGGTGTTCATCTTCGGTCACATCATGGGTCGCCCCCTTGCGGCCCTTGATGCTGATCGGGGTGATCTCGTCCTTGAAAAAGCCGCGACCGCGGGCCGCTTCGAACCGGCGTTGCGAGTCGTGGGCAAAAAGGTCGGCCGCCTCGCGGGTGATGGCGTAGTCCCCGGCCAGATTGTCCGAGGTCTGCGGCATGGGATAATCGCCATGAAGCTCGGCAATGCGCGGGTTGGGAAACCGCGTGCCGATGGTGCTGTCATACATTTCAGGCTGACGCCCCCAGGCCGACGCCGATTTGGCCACCACAAAGGGGGCGCGCGTCATGCTTTCGACCCCGCCCGCGATGTAAAGCGGGGCCTCGCCCACACTCACCGAACGCGCCGCATCCAGCGCCGCCGACATCCCCGACCCGCACAGCCGGTTCACGGTCAGCCCGCCCACCCCGATGGGCAGACCCGCCAGCAGCGCGGCATAGCGCGCCACATCGCGGCTGTCTTCGCCCGACTGGCAGACATTGCCCAGAATGACATCTTCGATCTCGTCGGCATCGAATTCGGCCCGCGCAACCAGATCGGCCATCACCTTGGCCGCGAGATCATCCGCACGGACCGAAGCCAGAGCCCCGGCATGGCGTCCAAACGGGCTGCGCAGCCCATCATAGATATAAGCGTCGAGCATATTCTTATTCCCCCCGTGTCGCACCCACCTGGGCGACGTGACCCGCGCGGACGCTGCCGCGCAGATCATGGTCCGTTTTAGACGACCCAGGGGGGATCGGTCAATATGCGGTCCGACATTCCGCTATGCGGAACGCTAAAAGGTCTCAGCCGAGGGGCGCAGATCCATCTCCATGGTCCAGGCGCTTGGCCGCTGGTGGTGCAGATACCAATAGGCATCGGCCATGTCCGGCACCTGCAACAGCGCGTCGGTGCCGCGCTTGTCCTTGATATGAGACAGAAACTCCAAGGTTCGGTCGCCGTCGATGATGCCATCGACAAAGACACTGGCCACATGGATCCCCTGCGGGCCGAATTCGCGCGCCAGGCTTTGCGCCAGCATTCGCATCGCCGCTTTGGCCGATGCAAAGGGCGCAAACATCGCTTTGCCCCGCAAGGATGCGCTGGCCCCGGTGAAGAACAGGCTTCCTGCTCCGCGCGGCACCATCACCGGCAGTGCGGCCTGCGCCAGATGGAACGACGACAGCGCATGATCGCGCCAGTGCCGTTCGAACCGTTCGGCCGACACGTCAAGAAAGGGGGACGGAATGTTCGCACCCGCATTCTGCACCGCCAGGCAAAGGGGGGCGAGGGTTTCAGCCTCGGCAACAAAGCGGGCATTGTCATCGGCGTTGGACGAATTGCCCAGAACATAGCGCACCGCCACGCCTTCGGCCTCGAGCGCGGCTGCGGTGGCGGCCAGTTTGCTTTCGGTCCGCCCCACGATCACCACCGGGTGACCACCTCGGGCAAAGCGATGCGCGATGGCCCCGCCCAACCCTTTGAGCGCGCCGACCCCGACAACCAGCACGCTGCCTTTTGGTTTTTGATCCGACATGGGTTCTCCTCTCGTTGCGATCAGCCAAGAGAACCTTAGGACAAAAACGGCCGCGCGGTGCGTCGAGCGGCCTTTTTTATGGTCATGCTGGCGCACCCCTCCCCCGCGCGCGGGGGGGGATGAATGAACTCCACGTAGCTCTCCCCGAGTTGATCTTGGCACACCAGCGGTGTAGCGTTCTTTGGCGCAGCGGTGGAACACGTTGGGTGTGTATCAGATCCCATCGCTGGCTGGCGGCAGATCCCAACCTCTGCCGCCTGGGTTTCTCTCCTGAAGATCAAAGCACCGCGCCGATGGCGCTCGAGGTATTTGACGTCAGGCTTGTTGCGCCGACCCTTTGTTGGCGAGAACGAGGTTGCGGCGCACCCCCCGCGCGCGGGGGGATGTCCCGCAGGGTTACTTGAACACCGGTTTGCGCTTTTCGCGCATGGCGGCGGCCACTTCGGCATATTCGGCGCCGGTAAAGCAGGTTTCGAACACGGCCATTTCTTCGGCCATCCGCTCTTCGAGCCCGCCGCCCAGGGGCTTGCGCACCAGCGCCTTGGCCTTGGCCAGCGCTTCGGGCGGCTGCTGGCACAGCTTTTGCACCGTGCGCGCCACCGTGTCTTCAAGCTCGGCGGCAGGCAGCACCTTGTTCACCAGCCCGATGTCCAGCGCTTCTGCCGCGTCAAACTTGCCGCCCAGATACAGCAACTCGGCCGCCTTGGCATGGCCCACCAGCTTGGGCAGCAGATAGGTCGACCCCGCCTCGGGCACCACGCCCAGGCTGACAAAGGGCAGCATGAATTTGGCGTCTTCGCTGGCAAAAACCATGTCGCAATGCAGCAGCACCGTGGTGCCAATGGCGATGGCCGGGCCTTCGACCTGCGCCACGATGGGTTTGGGGAAGGCGGCCAGCCGCTCTAGGAACCGCGTGGCAACAGGATTGTCGCCCCCCACGGTCTGGGCGAATTCGGCCATGACATTGCCGCTGGTGAAGGCACCATCGGCCCCACGCAGCCAGACCGCCCGCACCGACGGATCCTGCGCGGCATCGTCCAGCGCGGCGATCAGCGCTTCGAACATGCCGATGGTCAGGGCGTTTTTGGTGCGGGGGGATGACAGGGTCAGCCGCAGGGCGTGATCCAGCCGGTCAACAAGGATCTGGGGGGTGGTTTCGGTGCTCATATCCGCGCCTCTTGAAACAGCAAAGCCGCGCCGGGGGGCCCGGCGCGGCGCAATGGGGTCGAAACGATCAGGCCGCGTTGAAGCGGGCCAGACGTTCGGCGATGATCTGATCGGCCTGCGAGATGATGCCGTCGATCAGATCCTTACAGGTGGGGATGTCGTGGATCAGACCGGCCACCATGCCGCAGGACCACGCACCGCTGTCCATGTCACCGTTCTGCATGACCTTGGGATAGACGCCTGCGACCTGATCCATGATGTCGTCAAAGGTCAGGTTTTCGCCCAGCTCGCGTTCCTTTTCCAGCAGCTGTTCGACGGCGGCATTGGTCAGCACGCGTTCGGTGTTGCGCAGCGGGCGCATCACCAGACGGGTGTCCAGTTCGGTGGCCGCCACGATGGCGTCCTTGACGTTCTGGTGCACCGGCGCCTCCTGGGTGGCGACAAAGCGGGTGCCCAGGTTGATGCCTTCGGCGCCCATGGCCAGCGACGCCACAAGCGACCGGCCATCTGCCTGCCCGCCCGAGGCGACAAAGGGGATGTCCAGCTCGTCCGCGGCGCGCGGCAGCAGGATCATGTTGGGCACATCGTCTTCGCCGGGATGGCCGCCGCATTCGAACCCGTCCACCGACACCGCGTCGCAGCCGATGTCCTGCGCCTTGAGCGCGTGACGCACGGATGTGCATTTGTGGATCACCTTGATCCCCGCATCCTTGAGATAAGGCATCACCTGCGACGGGTTGCGCCCGGCGGTTTCCACCACGGTGACGCCACCATCAATGATCGCCTTGATGATCGACGGATAATCCGGCGCGTTCACCGTGGGCAGAAAGGTCACGTTCACCGCGATCGGCTTGTCGGTCATGTCCTTGCAGCGGGCAATCTCGTTGGCCAGATCCTGAGGCGTCTTCTGGGTCAGCGCCGTAATGGTACCCAGACCGCCCGCATTCGACACGGCGGCTGCCAGTTCGGCCAGACCCACATAGTGCATGCCGCCTTGGATGATGGGGTGCTCGATGCCGAACAGTTCGGTGATTGCAGTTTTCATATCGATTCCCGTAGCTAGATTGTCGCCACGTCACTAGCCCGGCACAGGCGCGATGGCTACTTTGCCGCTACGGCGCAAGTTCAGATTGCGCCCGCCCGCCCCGATACGGGCGCGCCGGGCGCGCCCGGTCAGTAGGTCTGGTTCAGCTCGTCCGCTGCGGGGATCTCGCGTTCGCGACGGGCGATGTAGTCGCGCAGCGCCTCGTCCACGGCCACATCAAGTGTGGGCTCCTCATATTCGGCCAGCAGCTTGCGCGCCTGTTTCAGGGCGCGTTCCGTGATCTCGACACTGCCTTCGGCCATCCATTGTTCGATGGAGTTGTTGTCGAACATCTCGGGCATGAAAAACGCCTCCTGGAAATTGGCCTGGGTGTGCGGATGCCCCAGATAGTGCCCGCCCGGCCCGGTATCGGGCACGGCGGCCAGAGCCTCATCGAAATCATCCCATTTGGGGCCCTCAGCCATACGGTAGGCCATGGCGCATTGTTCGGCGTCGACAATGAACTTGGCCACCGAACAATGCATCCCGGCTTCGTTCCAGCCTGCCGAATGCCAGATATAATTGGCACCGGCATGCATCACCGCCGACAGGGTGGTGGCGGATTCGTAGCCCGCCTGCGCGTCGAATGTCTTGGCCCCGCCCAGCGTGTTCGACGTGCGCCATGGCACATCATAAAACCGCGCCATCTGACCGATCATGAAGTTCATCAGGCTGATCTCGGGCGTCCCCGCCATCGGCGCGCCCGATTTCATCGACACGGTCGACAGGTAATGCCCGTAGATCGCCGGAGTGCCGGGATTGCGGATCTGGGTATAGGCCAGCGCCGACAGCGCTTCGGCATTGAGCTGCGCCACGGACGCGGCCACCGATGCGGGCGTGTTGGCCCCGCCCAGCACAAAGGGCGAGCACAGCACCGGCTGGCGCCGCGCCCCAAAGGCCCGCATCGCCCCCAGCATGGTTTCATCCCAGACCAGCGGCGAATTGCCGTTGCAATTGCCGGTGGTGACCGGGTGCTTCATCATGAAGTCTTCGCCAAACAGGATGGCGCACATGTCCATCACGTCTTCGGCGTTACGGGGCGATGTGGTCATGCCCATGAAGGTCTTGTCGGAATGCTTCATCGACGAATAGGTGATACGCAGATGCCGCTGGCTGATCGGATGGTCGTAAGGCTCGACAATGTGATGTGCCGAGGAATGCATCGCAGGCAGCATCTGGGCGAGCTTGTGGAAATTCGCCAGATCCTCC
>JAOXSC010000130.1 GCA_025800215.1 Marinibacterium sp. | reverse complement strand
CCATGTAGGCCACATCGCCGATGCCCGAGGATTTCAGATAGGCTTCGGCCTTCTGTGCGGTGCCGCGGGGGTCACGCTCGTAGGCTTCGCCGGTGTCGGGCTCGACAACCGAACAATGCAGGCAGAGCGTTTTTTCGGCATAGAAGGGATCGACATAGGCGCTTTCGGTGTCGGGCATCAGTTTCATGTCCGATGCTTCGATCGACTTCCAGCCTGCGATCGACGACCCGTCGAACATGAAGCCTTCTTCGAGGAAATCTTCGTCGATCTGGTCCGACATCACGGTCACGTGCTGCAGCTTGCCGCGCGGATCGGTAAAGCGGATGTCGACATATGCGATGTCTTCGTCCGCGATTTGTTTGAGAACTGCGTCCTTGCTCATTCCCTATCGTCCTTCCTTGAGTTTGAATTACAGCGCGTCCGAACCGGATTCACCGGTGCGGATGCGAATGGCCTGTTCCACCGAACTGACAAAGATCTTGCCGTCGCCGATCTTGTCGGTTTTGGCTGCGGTGATGATGGCGTCCAGCGCCTGGTCGACAATGTCATCGTCCAGCACGACTTCGATCTTCACCTTGGGCAGAAAATCCACGACATATTCGGCGCCACGATACAGCTCGGTATGCCCTTTCTGGCGCCCGAAGCCCTTGACCTCGATCACGCTCAGCCCCTGCACGCCCACGTCCTGAAGTGCCTCTTTCACTTCATCGAGCTTGAAGGGTTTGATAACCGCCTCGATCTTCTTCATCCTGATCTCCTCGCAACCGCGTGTAGACGACAGATCATTTCTGATCTGGCCCGACAATCGGATACGCCTGAACGGAACCGGGCGCCAGATTTTGGCGACAGATGAGGGCAAATTTTGTGCGATATGGTGAAATAATAGGCAGAACTGAATCGGGGCGGAAATGACAGAGCTTTTGACGGCCACCCAGATGCGCGAGATCGAGCAGCGCGCGATGGATTCGGGCGCGATCAGCGGGCTTGCGCTGATGGAGCGCGCGGGCCAGGGCGTGGCGGATGCCATCCTTGACACCTGGCCGGATGCGGGGCGGGTGTCGATCCTCTGCGGGCCGGGCAATAATGGCGGCGACGGGTTTGTCATCGCGCGGCTGCTGGCCGGGCAGGGGCGGGATGTCACGGTGTGGTTTTACGGCGATGCCGACCGGCTGTCGGCGGACGCGCGCCGCAATCACGACCGCTGGCTGGCGATGGGGCAGGTGCGGCCGCTGGACCCCGCGTCGCTGGCCGACGCGCCGGCCCCTGATCTTTGGGTTGATGCGGTGTTCGGCACCGGCCTGACCCGTCCGCCTGCAGGCGTGCTGGCGGATGTGCTGGGTGCTCTGGCCGCGCGTGCGGATGCGGGCGTGCCGGTGGTGGCGGTGGACGCGCCGTCGGGGCTGTGCCTTGACAGTGGTCGCAGGCTGGGCGGGCGCGCGGTGGCGCGCTGTGCGCTGACGGTCGCCTTTGACAGCCCCAAGATCGGCCACATGATCGGTGACGGGCCCGAACAGTGCGGCCACCTTGTCATCCATGATATCGGCCTGCGGCCCTGGCGCGAAGCGTTGGATGGCGCGCCGCGCCCCGCCCTGTGCCGGCTGGTGACTCGCGCGCCCTTGGTGCCCGACAGCCGCGCCGCGCTGGCGCCGCTGGCGCTGTCGGACAAAGGCGCGGGGCACAAGTTCACCCATGGCCATGCGCTTGTCCTGTCGGGCGGGTTCGGGCGGACGGGGGCGGCCCGTCTGGCGGCGCGCGCGGCCCTGCGCACAGGCGCCGGGCTGGTCACGCTGGGCGCGCCGGGATCGGCACAGCTGGAAATAGCGTCCCAGATCACCGCGCTGATGCTGATCCGAATCAACACGGCGGATGATCTGGCCGCGCGGCTGACAGATCCGCGCCTGTCGGTGCTGTGCCTCGGGCCCGGTCTGGGGCCCGAGCGGGCGCGCGATCTGGTGCCCGAGGCGCTGCGATCAGAGCGCCCGGTGGTGCTCGATGCCGACGCGCTCAGCGCCTTTGCGCAGGCGCCGGATGACCTGTTGTCGGCGCTGCACGGGGGCTGTGTGCTGACACCGCATGGCGGAGAATTTGCGCGGCTGTTCCCCGATCTCGCGGCCCGGCTGACAGAGGACGCCGCGCAGGGCCCGGCCTTTTCCAAGGTGGATGCCGCGCGTGCGGCTGCCGCGCGGGCGGGCTGCACCGTGCTGCTCAAGGGCGCCGATACGGTGATCGCGGATCCCGATGGGCAGGCGTCGGTGCATGCCGCCGCCTATGAGCGCGCGGCCCCCTGGCTTGCCACTGCGGGGTCGGGGGATGTGCTGGCGGGGATCATCACCGGCCTTCTGGCGCGCGGTCTGTCGCCGCACGCGGCCGCCGCAACCGGCGCCTGGCTGCATGTGGGCTGCGCGCGGGCCTTTGGCCCCGGTCTGATCGCTGAAGATCTGCCCGAAATGCTGCCACAGGTGCTGCGACAGGTGTTGGTCTGAACGCGGGCATGCGGGGGCGTGCATTTCCCTCTCGCATCCCGGTCGGGGCTTTGCTAGAGAAGCCCGACGCATCGCAAGCGATGCGTCGGATGCGGGTGTGGCGAAATTGGTAGACGCACCAGATTTAGGTTCTGGCGCCGCAAGGCGTGGGGGTTCAAGTCCCTCCACCCGCACCACTTTTGTTTGGCCTGCCGCCTGCGGCGACTTGAGGCCATGCAGGGTCCAGGGAAATTCTTTCACCCGCACCACTTTGATCAGCAGCGACGCAGCGCAGGGCGCGTTGCGGGTGTGGTCAGACCGACACCCGGCACCAGACGCAATCATGGTCCGACAGTGGCGTGCCGTCCGCGCCGATTGAACTGAGCACACGCCTGTCATCACAACGCATGTCGCGGCCGGCGAACCAGTCAAGCTTCATGACCCGTTCGGGGTGCGGTGTGATCAGGCTGGGCCGGGTGGTCATGCCATCGGCGGTAAAGCTCCAGTCATAGCCGCGCGCCTTGGCATCGGCAAACAGACCTTCGCGGCGCCAGTTGAAATCGGGGGGCAGGTGGTTGCCGGTGTTCAGGTCGCCTCCGATCAGCACGGGCAGGCCGGGGGCAAAGCGGTCCACCGCATCCATCAGCCGGGTGAACTGCTCTTGCCGGTGGGGGGCAGAGGCGTTGCTTTCCAGATGGGTCGAGACCACGCAGATCGGGCCGCTGACACAAGGCAGCACGGCTGCAATGGCCATACGCCCGCCCAGTCGCGGCTGTTGGGGGTCGGCGGCCCCGGTATCGGCGGCAAACCAGTGGCCGTGATCATCCAGACGGATCAGCGCCACCCGCTCGAACGGGACCGAAGACAGCACCGCATTGCCATGCCAGCCCAGGGCGTTGTGATCATCGGTGCAAAAGCTGCGCTCGGTCGGGCCGCCCAGATCAAGCTCGAAGAATTCGACGCCAAAGCCATAGGTCATGCCCAGCCGGTCGGCCATGGCTTGGGTCGTGTGGCGCTGGCCGGTGCGGGCCATGCCGTGATCGACCTCGGACAAAAGCACCACATCGGGGGCCAGCGGTGCCAGATGGTCGGCTGTCGCTTCGGGAAACAGGCAGCGTTCCACGTTCCAGGCCGCCACCGACAGTTGCGCGGGCAGGGTGGTGGCGCGCGCGCGGCCACCGGTCTGAACGGCGTTCATCGCGGGCACCGCATCCAGCAGGTCGCGATGAGCGTCTGCCGTGCGCGGGCTGGCCAGGATGCGCGCGCGGGTGTCAGCCGTCACGGCGGGCAGGCAATCAAGGGTGCGGGTGATCACAGCGCCGCCCCCGTCTGCGCGTCGAAGAGGCGGATCATCTCGGGGCGCAGGGTGATGGCGATGTCGCCGGGGCGGTGATCCACATCATTGCCGGTGCTGATGGTAAAGGGCTGATCGGCCAGATGTCCGTGCAGCAGGCGGTGGGCGCCAAGCTCTTCGACGATGTCCACGCGAAACGGCACCTGACCGGCCGATTGCAGATCCACGTCTTCGGGGCGGATGCCAAGGGTGACGGGCCCCGATCCCTGCCGCGTAGCGGGCAGGGCGATGGTCGTGTCACCGATCCGCAGCGCGCTGCCATCGGCCTGCGCATCCAGCAGGTTCATCGGCGGCGCCCCCATGAAGGACGCCACAAAGGTCGATGCGGGGTTGTGATAAATCTCGGACGGCGATCCGATCTGTTCGATGCGGCCTTCGTTCAGCACGATGATGCGGTCGGCCATGGTCATTGCTTCGACCTGGTCATGGGTCACATAGATCGACGTGACGCCCAGACGGCGCTGCAGGGCCTTGATTTCGATGCGCATCTGGTTGCGCAGCTTGGCATCGAGGTTCGACAGCGGTTCGTCGAACAGAAACAGGGAAGGGTCGCGCACCACCGCCCGCCCCATGGCCACGCGCTGGCGCTGGCCGCCCGACAGCTGCGCGGGCTTGCGGTCAAGATAGTCGGTCAGGTTCAGCATGCGCGCGGCGTCCTGCACCTTGGCCTCGATCTCGGCGGCGGGGGTTTTGCGGTTCTTGAGCCCGTAGCCGATGTTCCGGCGCACCGTCATATGCGGATAAAGCGCGTAGTTCTGGAACACCATCGCGATGTCGCGATCGGCGGGATCCACGTCATTGACCACGCGGTCGCCGATCATCAGTTGGCCGTCGGTGATGTCTTCGAGCCCGGCCACCATGCGCAGCAGGGTGGATTTGCCGCAGCCCGACGGGCCGACCAGCACCACAAATTCGCCATCGGCGATGTCAAAGCTTGACGGTTTGACCGCCTCGAACCCGTTGGGGTAGGTCTTGCCGACCTGATCCAGTGTGACCTTTGCCATGGGGATGTGTCCTTATTTGTCGGATTCCGTGAGGCCCTTGACGAACCAGCTTTGGAAAAACAGCACGATCGCAACCGGCGGGATCACCGCGATGATCGCCAGTGCCAGCGCCTGACCATGTTCGGGGATCTGGCTGTCGGTATAGCTCAGCACGATCTGCTTGATGCCGCGCACCAGGGTAAAGAACCCTTCATCGGTGGTGATCAGCGTGGGCCACAGATACTGGTTCCAGCCAAACACAAACATGATGATAAAGATCGCCGCGATCATCGTGCGCGACAGCGGCACCAGAATGTCGATAAAGAACCGC
>JAOXSC010000128.1 GCA_025800215.1 Marinibacterium sp. | reverse complement strand
CGCACATGGCCGGGATCGACATAGAGCAGCGAAATCACCGCGCCGTGGCGCAGCCCTCCGACCGCCACGATCTGTCCGGCCAAATCAGCCACCCAGATATCCGCGCCGCTTTGTATCCAGCCGCGAACGGTCTGCGGGTCTTTGTTGGCTGTCCACAGCGCCACACGTTCGGGGTCTTTGTGGTGATCCGCCGCGCAGAGATGCGTGAGGGAGCGGATCAGCACCTGGCTGATCTGGAACACATCGAACACGGTCGCACGGCGCAGTTCCAGACCCGAGGCGGGTCCGGAGAAAGCCTGCGATATGCCGCGTTTATTCTGGATGATGCGGTGCCTGGCCTGAGGGGGCCTGATAGGGGCGCGTCACGTCCTTCAGGGCGACGTCTATCGCCTCGACCGTCAGGCGGATCGCGCCATCACCCGCAAGGGTCAACAGGATCTGTCCCGCGCCGTCCTCGCCCGCCTCGAAATCGACCGAGAGCAGCGACATCACCATATCCGTGTCGCTACGGTCGATCCCCTGACTGGCGACGGACAGCACCGAGGCGAACACCAGAACCGACTGCACGCGCTCAAATGGGCGGTCGCGGCGGGTGGCGGCGTCTTTGTCCTCCCACCGGAAGCGGTTCAGCAGCAGCGCGAAACGGCGCTGCGAGGGCTGCCAT
>JAOXSC010000115.1 GCA_025800215.1 Marinibacterium sp. | reverse complement strand
GACACCATTTCCATCCTGCGCGGCATCAAGGAAAAATACGAGGTGCACCACGGTGTCGCCATTTCCGATGCCGCCCTGGTGTCGGCGGCGACGCTGAGCCATCGCTATATCACCGACCGCTTCCTGCCTGACAAAGCCATCGACCTTGTGGACGAGGCCGCCAGCCGCCTGCGGATGGAGGTCGACAGCAAGCCCGAGGCGCTGGATGCGCTCGACCGTCAGATCCTGCAGATGCAGATCGAGGAAGAGGCTCTCAAACGCGAGGACGACACCGCATCGAAAGACCGGCTTGAGGTTCTGCAAAAGGATCTGGCCGATCTGCAGGAGCGTGCGGACGAGATGACAGCGCAATGGCAGGCCGAGCGCGACAAGCTGGCCGGGGCGCGCGATGTCAAGGAACAGCTTGACCGGGCCCGCGCCGATCTTGAGATCGCCAAACGCGAAGGCAACCTCGCCCGTGCGGGCGAGCTGAGCTATGGCATCATCCCCGAGCTGGAAAAGCAGCTTGCCGATGCCGAAGAGCGTGAACAGACCGGCATGATGGTCGAAGAAAAGGTGCGCCCCGAACAGATCGCCGAGGTGGTGGAGCGCTGGACCGGCATTCCGACTTCGAAGATGCTCGAAGGGGAACGCGAAAAGCTCTTGCGCATGGAAGACGAGCTTCATGGCCGCGTGATCGGTCAGGATGCGGCGGTGCGCGCGGTGTCGAATGCGGTGCGCCGGGCGCGCGCAGGGCTGAATGATGAACACCGTCCGCTGGGGTCGTTCCTGTTTCTGGGGCCGACCGGCGTGGGCAAGACCGAGCTGACCAAGGCGGTTGCCGATTTCCTGTTTGACGATGACAGCGCGATGGTGCGCATCGACATGTCGGAATTCATGGAAAAGCATGCGGTCGCACGTCTGATCGGGGCGCCTCCGGGCTATGTCGGCTATGACGAAGGGGGTGTTCTGACCGAAGCGGTGCGCCGCCGCCCCTATCAGGTGGTGCTGTTCGACGAGGTCGAAAAGGCGCATCCGGATGTGTTCAACGTCCTGCTGCAGGTGCTGGATGACGGTGTGCTGACCGATGGTCAGGGCCGCACGGTGGATTTCAAGCAGACGCTGATCGTGCTGACATCGAACCTGGGCGCGCAGGCGCTCAGCCAGTTGCCCGAAGGGGCCGATGCCAGCGCCGCGCGGCGTGATGTGATGGATGCGGTGCGGGCCCATTTCCGCCCCGAATTCCTGAACCGTCTGGATGAAACCATCATCTTTGACCGGCTCAAGCGTGCGGATATGGACGGCATCGTCGATATTCAGCTGGGCCGCCTGAAAAAACGCCTCGCAGGGCGCAAGATCGCCATTGATCTGGACGAAGGCGCGCGGACCTGGCTGGCGGATGAAGGCTATGACCCGGTCTTTGGCGCGCGGCCGCTGAAGCGGGTGATCCAGCGTGCCCTGCAGGATCCGCTGGCTGAAATGCTGCTGGCGGGGGATGTCAGGGACGGCGACACGATCCCGGTGTCGGCCGGGGCAGACGGGCTGATCATCGGGGACCGGCTTGCCAGTTCCAACCGGACGCCGCCTCAGGACGCTGTGGTGCATTGACCCGCTGACAAGATCTGAAAGGCCCGCCTGTTCCGGCGGGCCTTTTTCGTGAATAAGACAAGACACAACCAACAAGGGGGCAGGGCGATGGATTGGGGCAGGCTTCTGAACAGTCAGCGCTATGGGGACAAGGGGCGGCTCGAAGACCCCGCGCGGCCCAATTACGCGCAGGATGCCGATCGGCTGATCTTTTCGGCACCGTTTCGCAGGCTGGCCAACAAGACGCAGGTGCATCCGCTTTATGACAACGACCACCTGCGGCACCGGCTGATCCATTCGGTCGAAGTGGCCAGCGTGGGTCGCAGCCTGGGCATGCAGATCGGGCAGGCGCTGCGCGATGGGGGCTATGACGTGGATCCCCACCGGGTGGCGGGCGTGGTGCATGCGGCCTGTCTGGCTCATGACATCGGCAACCCGCCCTTTGGTCATTCGGGCGAGGCATCCATCGGCGCCTGGTGCGCCGAAACGCTGGAGAATCCGTCGCCGGGATTTGAGAACATCGCCCCCGAGCGTCATGCCGAATTCACCGCCTTCGAAGGCAACGCCCAGGGCTTTCGCATCCTCACCCGGCTAGAGATGCGGCGCAATGATGGCGGCATGCGCCTGTCCAACGCGGTGCTGGGGGCGTTCATGAAATACCCGATGGGCGCGGCCACATCCGACGCGATCCGCGCGCAGGACGACCCGGTCTATGTGGGGGCCAAGAAACACGGGTTTTTCGAAAGCGAACGGGCGCTGTTCGCGCAGGTGGCCGATGCGGTCGGGCTGGTGCCGGAAACGGGCCCGGATGGCCTGGGCTGGTGGCGGCGCCATCCGCTGGTCTTTGCGGTCGAGGCGGCCGATGACATTTGCTACAACATCGTCGATCTGGAAGACGGGTTCACCGCGGGCGATCTGTCCTTTGACAAGGTGCGCGACCATCTGGCGCCGCTGGACCCTTACGACACGCCGGGGTCAGGCGATCAGACCGAATTCGAACAGATCTCGCATCTGCGGGCGCGCGCCATCGGGGGCGGGATCGTCGCCTGTGCCGATGCCTTTGCAAAGCATCACGACGATATTCTGGCGGGCCGCTATTCGGGGTCGCTGATCGAAAGCTCGGACAAGGCTGGGGTCTTTGCCGACATCAAGACGCTGGCCCGTGGGCAATTGTTCGTGGCGCCGCGCAAGACCATGCTCGAGGTCAAGGGCCGCAATGTCCTGCGTCAGGTGCTGGACGGGCTGGCCCCGGTCTACGACGCGCTGGCGCAAAACGGCTGGCAGGAAGAAAGACTGCCCGATTATGAAAAGCAGGTGGCGCATGCGGTGCAGCTTGATCTCAGAGATGTGAAGGATGGCTATTCGGCCCTGCAATCGCTGACGGATTTCGTGTCTGGCATGACCGATCGCTATGCGGTGCGGGTGGCCGGGCTGCTGACCGGGGCGTCCTAGGCCGCGCGGGCCTGTTGGAGCGGCGACCGATCTGTCCCATATTGCAGAAAGAATGACGGAAGGGATTGTCATGGAACCTGGAATCGAAGGCGGCATGGATCTGGCCGTCAGGGCACTCAATATCATGTCCCTCACCTTTGTGGCGGTGGTTGGGCTGGGATTGCTGGTGGCGATTGTGCTGTTCGTGATCGACCGGGTGCAGACCGGCGACGCGATCCGGCGCAATTATCCGGTGATCGGGCGGTTCCGGACGCTGTTCACCGAACTGGGCGAATTCTTTCGTCAGTATTTCTTTGTGATGGACCGCGAAGAGCTGCCGTTCAACCGCGCACAGCGCGACTGGATCCGCCGCGCGGGCGAAGGGCAAAGCAACACGGTGGCCTTCGGGTCGACCCGCAATCTCAATATTCCCAATACGCCGATCTTCGTGAACGCGGCCTTTCCGCCGCTGAATGACCAATACGCCAAGACCGAACCGATGCTGATCGGGCCCACCGCGCGCACGCCCTATCTTGCGCCGTCCTTTTTCAACATTTCCGGCATGAGCTATGGCGCGATTTCCAAACCGGCGGTCGAAGCGCTCAGCCAGGGCGCCAAAGAGGCGGGGATCTGGCTGAATACCGGCGAAGGCGCGCTGAGCCCGTTTCACCTCGAAGGCGGCTGTGACGTGGTCTTTCAGATCGGCACCGCGAAATACGGGGTGCGCGATGAACATGGCAACCTTGATGACGACAAGCTGCGCGAGGTCGCCGCACATGAAACGGTGCGCATGTTCGAGATCAAACTGAGCCAGGGCGCCAAGCCCGGCAAGGGCGGCATCCTGCCCGGCGAAAAGATCACCCCCGAGATCGCCAAGATCCGTGGCATCCAGATGGGCAAGGACAGCCAGTCGCCCAACCGCCACAAAGAGGTGTCGAACTACGGCGAACTTCTCGACATGATCCACCACGTGCGCAACGTGACCGGTAAGCCCGTGGGCATCAAGACGGTGGTGGGCTCCGAAACCGTGATGCGCGAGATGTTCGAATGCATCGCCGCGCGCGACACCGATTGTGCACCCGATTTCATCGTGATCGACGGCGGCGAAGGGGGCACCGGTGCCGCCCCGATGCCGCTGATCGACCTGGTGGGCATGTCGGTGCGCGAAGCGCTGCCGGTGGTGACCAACCTGCGCGATGAATTCGGGCTCAAGGACCGGATCCGCATGATCGCCAGCGGCAAGATGGTGAACCCGGCGGATGTGGCCTGGGCGCTGGCGGCGGGTGCGGATTTCGTGACCTCGGCGCGCGGCTTCATGTTTGCGCTTGGCTGCATTCAGGCGCTGAAATGCAACAAGAACACCTGCCCCACCGGCATCACCACCCACGACCCGCGCTTTCAGAAAGGTCTGGTGGTCGAACGCAAGAACCGCCGCGTGGCGCGCTATGCCAAGGGCATGATCCGCGAGGTCGAAACCATCGCCCATTCCGTGGGCGTGGCCGAACCGCGCCTGATGCGGCGACGCCATGTGCGCATCATGCAGCCCGATGGCCGGTCGGTGCCGATGAACAAAATCCTGCCAAGCTATCAGGCACCCTCGCCGGCGGAATAGCGCAGCCAGGGGGAGAACATTTCAAATGCCTCCCCCGATTGTGACAGGAGTTGGCTTTGACCGCCCCGCGCGACCGAATACCTCTATGATCTGAAAAAGTCTGGAGATCTGCATGGCGCACCGTTGGAACAACACCCTGACACGGGCCGATACCACCCCCTATGCCGCCTATCTGAATCGCCGTCAGGTCATCGCGGGCCTGGCTGCGGGGGCGGGGCTTGGATCCATCGCGGGCCCGGCGCTGGCGGCGGATGGCGGGGATCTGACGCCCAACACCTGGGATGAGATCACCAACTACTGCAATTTCTACGAATTCGGCACGCGCAAGGATGATCCGGCGAAATACGCCCATCTGCTGACAACGACGCCCTGGCAGATCGAAATCGACGGGCTGGTGGACCGGCCCGGCACCTATGATTTCCAGACCATCCTGTCGGAAATGACCATCGAAGAGCGCATCTACCGGTTCCGCTGTGTCGAAGCCTGGTCGATGGTGATCCCGTGGAACGGGTTCGAGCTTGCCGATCTGCTGGATCTGGCCGGGGTGCAGGAAGGGGCGAAATACGTGGCCTTTGAAACGGCGCTGCGCCCCGACGAGATGCCGGGCGTGCAATACCCGGTGATCGACTGGCCCTATGTCGAAGGTCTGCGCCTGGACGAAGCGCTGCACCCGCTCACCATCATGGCCACCGGTATCTATGACCGTCCCATTGCCAAACAGAACGGCGCGCCGATCCGGCTGGTGGTGCCGTGGAAATACGGGTTCAAATCCATCAAGTCGATTGTGCGGATCACCCTGACCGAATCCGAGCCGCCCACCGCCTGGAACAAGGCCAATCCACGCGAATACGGGTTCTATTCCAACGTGAACCCCGATGTGGATCATCCCCGCTGGAGCCAGGCCAGCGAACGTCAGATCGGCGGTGGTCTGTTTTCCAAGCGTGTGCCGACCCTGATGTTCAATGGCTACGCGGAGGAAGTTGCGCCCATGTACGCCGGCATGGATCTGAATGCGCAGTTCTGATCTCATCGGTCTTGCCGTGGACCGGGTGAACACCGGTCTGCGGCGCGTGCCCGAATGGCTGGTCTATGTGCTGGGCGTGGCGCCATCGCTCTGGCTGATCTGGCTGGGGGCCACCGGGGGCTTGGGTGTCGAGCCGATCAAGGCACTTGAACACAAGCTGGGCGAGATCGGGCTGCAACTTCTGATCGCAGGGCTGGCGGTGACACCGCTGCGCCGGCATCTGGGCCTGAACCTGCTGCGGCTGCGGCGGGCGATCGGGCTTCTGGCCTTCTACTATATCACATTGCATCTGCTGGTCTGGCTGGTGCTGGATGTGCAGATCCCCGCGCAGATCTGGGCCGACATTGTAAAGCGTCCTTATATCACCGTGGGGATGGCGGGCTTCGCGCTGCTGATCCCGCTGGCGCTGACCTCGAACCGCTGGTCGATCCGGGCGATGGGGCGGAACTGGCAGCGGCTGCACCGGCTGGTCTATGGGGCGGTGCTGCTGGGCGGGCTGCACTTTCTGCTGCTCACCAAAGGGTTCCAGTGGGAGCCACTGATCTACCTGCTTGTGAGTCTTCTTCTGCTTGCCCTGCGCATCCGAGTCACCCGACTCCGGCAGGTCGCCTGATTCACGGTCTTTGTTGAGTAAGTCTGTGTGTAAGGCTGTGGATATGTGTTTGGTGTTGTGGTTTGTGGTGTGTGGGGTTTGAGATTTGTGTTTAGGGTCAAAAAATAACATTGTTTTTTCAGTGTGTTGCGAGTTTTTTGAAGAAAATGTTGCGACGGGTGCTTTTTCTTGTTGCGGGGTGTTTGTGTATTCCTTAGATACCCCTTCACCGGCGG
>JAOXSC010000114.1 GCA_025800215.1 Marinibacterium sp. | reverse complement strand
GCGCACGGCTGGGCTCAGTCACCGAGCCCATGAACGGCTTGTCCGACAGCTCCATATGCGCCAGCAGCATGTCATAATGGCGCTTGTTCACCGGCACATCGGTGGGCTCGCAGACCGTGCCGCCCGAATGGTGCAGCCATTTCGACATGTAGCCGAGCTTCACGAATTTGTGGAAATCATCCATCGTCGCATAGCGGCGACCGCCATCGGCGTCACGGACAAAGGGGGGGCCGTAGACCGGCGCACAGACCAGGGTGTTGCCACCGATCTCGACGCTTTTCTCGGGGTTGCGCGCGTGCTGGATGATGCGCGACGGCGCGGTTTCGCAAAGCTTGCGGGCCAGCCCGCGCGGGATGCGCACGCGCTCCCCGTCCACATCGGCGCCCGCTTCGCGCCAGCGTTCGAGCGCAGCGGGGTTTTCGACAAAGTTCACGCCGATCTCGGCCAGCACGGTTTCCGCGTTGGTTTCGATGATCTCAAGCGCTTCCTGCGTCAGAACCTCGAAATTGGGGATGTTGCGTTCGATGAACTTCGCGGTCTCGATCTTGACCGACGTCCGTTCCGCCCGACGAGCGGCACCGCCACCCCCACGTGACCTGCGCCGTGCTGTTGCCTCTGCCATATGTTCCCCCGGATACGGATTGAAGGTTACCCATTCCTACCGCATCGGAGCGGCGCTAGCGCCCGAATTGCGTCGTCTGTGACGCGAATGCGACATCTTGTGCGCTTGATTGCAGAAAGCCGCTAGCGGCGCACCACCAGAAGATCGGTTGGCGGGTCGATGATCAGCTCATGCGTGAACCCGCCCAGCAGCGTCGGCGACAGCGCCGCGCGCCCATGCGCGCCCACCACCACAAGGTCGGGACGCCCGGTTGCCAGCTTGGCCGCCAGCAGCGGCCCGCGCCCGCCTTCTTCGGCGCGCGGTGCGGGGGATGTGCCGGGCAGGTCGAGCCCGCCCCACCAGTCATCCAGCGCCGCCTGCGCCTCGTCCAGGTGGGCGTCAAGCTCGAGCCGCGAAATCCGCACCCGACCATGGCCGCTGAAGGGCACGCTCACGCCGTGAAACGTATCCACCTGCGCACCCGGAGCGAGCCCTGTCCCAAAGCGCAGCGCCGCCGCACAGGCCGGCGACAGATCCACCCCCACCAGAAGGCGCTCATAGTCGCCGGTCACGGGCTCCTTGACCAGCAGAACCGGCCGGCGGCTGTCGCGCACGATCTGCTCGACCGTGGTGCTGAACAGAAGATCCAGGATCGGGCGCGGGCGGTGCGTGCCCACGACCAGAAGATCGGCGTCCAGCTCTTTGATTTCGCTGCGCACAAGCTGCTTGGGATCGCCATCCAGCACCTTGATCGTGACCGGCCGGTCCGACAGCGCCGCCACCTGGCGCGCCAGTTCGGGTTCGGCGGCCTCGCGCATCATCTTGGCAAGATGTGCGGGCAGATCGTCATCGACCACATAGACGATGGTCAGCGCCGCATCATGCTGCGCGGCCAGACGCAGGGCGCGGTGAAGGGCATGTTCGGACCGGGGCGACAGATCCGAGGCAACAACAATGGATTTGATCATGGCGTACCTCCGCGCCCCGCATCCCATCACAGGGCGATTTGCGCAGCAAGCGCCAAGCGTGCGCCACAGCAAAATGCCGCATCCCCGCTGCCCGGTGACGGTCCGCCATCGCAGGTCTTGCATGCGCGCCAGCCACGCACTAAGGCGGGTCCATGACCCAGACATCCCATGACCGCCTTCTGATCATCGACTTCGGCAGCCAGGTGACGCAGCTGATCGCCCGCCGCCTGCGCGAACTGAATGTCTATTGCGAAATCCACCCCTATCAGACCGTCACGATGGACAGCGTCCGCGCCATGGCGCCGCGCGCGATCATCTTTTCGGGCGGGCCGGACAGTGTCACCCGCGACGGATCCCCCCGCGCCCCGCAAGAGATCTTTGACTACGGCGTGCCGATCCTGGGGATCTGCTATGGGCAGCAGGTGATGATGCACCAGCTGGGCGGCAAGGTGGAATCGGGTCACGGCACCGCCGAATTCGGCCGCGCCTATGTCAGCGAAACCCAAAAGCTCGACCTGCTGGATGGCTGGTATGCGGATGGCGACGAACAGGTCTGGATGAGCCATGGCGACCACGTGCGCGAGATCGCACCGGGC
>JAOXSC010000103.1 GCA_025800215.1 Marinibacterium sp. | reverse complement strand
ATCTGCCCCAGATCCATCGCCACCACCCGGCCCGCACCGATATTGGTGTGACCCACTTCGGAATTCCCCATCTGCCCGCTGGGCAGGCCTGCATCCGGACCATGCGTGATCAGCCGCGCCTGGGGGCAAGTGTCCATGATGCGATCAAAGGTCGGGGTCTCGGCCAGGGCGGGCGCATTGGCGATCGTGTCATCGGACAGACCCCAGCCATCAAGGATACACAGGACAACAGGCTTTGGCGCGCGCATGGCGGGTCTCCGATGAATTTGGTATTGGACAGGCACTCGTCGGCGGTTCTAACCGGTTGCAACTGCGACGTGAACCGCGATTGCGCAGCTACGGGGCCGTCAGACTGTCGCGGCCTCCGAACGGCTCAGGAACCATGCGGGTTGGGGGCGCTGCCCCCGCCGCGCTGCACGCGCCTCCCCCGAGGTATTTTGAGCCACAAAGAAGGGGAGGGCTGGTGCTTCTTTGTGGCCGAAAATACCTCGGAGCGCGAGGCAGAGCCTCGCATATCCCCAGGGGCGCGGGCGGGGCGCTGGTTTCAAAATGGCGCGGCGACCTCAGATCCCGTGCGCGCCCGAGGTGAGCGACAGGAAGACATCTTCGAGATCGGCCTCTTCTGTCTTGACGTCGCGGATGGTGATCCCGGCGGCGCGGACGGCGGCGAGGACCGCTTCGGCGCTGACCGAGCGGCTTTGGTAGCGCAGCGCCACCGCGCCGTCGTCGCGCAGCTCCGATGTGATGCCATCCCCCTGAGGCAGCATGTCGGGGGTGGTTTCGGGGTGGATCACCATGGTCTTGGCGTCAAGCCGACCCAGCAGGTTGGCGGTGCTGTCGCGCACCACAAGGCTGCCCTGGTTGATGATGGCAATCTCGTCGCACATCTCTTCGGCTTCTTCCAGATAGTGGGTGGTCAGGATGATGGTCATCCCCGCCCGGTTGAGCTTGCGGATGTTGCTCCAGAGCATCTGGCGCAGTTCGATATCCACGCCTGCGGTGGGTTCGTCCAGCACAAGGATCTGCGGGCTGTGCACCAGCGCCTTGCCCAGAAGCAGCCTGCGCCGCATGCCCCCCGACAGGGTCCGCGCATAGGCGTCGGCCTTGTCCGACAGCCCGATCATCGCGAGGATTTCGTCGCTGCGCCGCTGCGCGCGGGGCACGCCATAAAGTCCGGCCTGCACCTCGAGCGCTGCGCGCGTGGTGAAGAAGGGATCAAGATTGAGCTCTTGCGGCATCACCCCGATGGCGGCGCGTGACTGGCGCGGGTTGCGATCCTGATCAAATCCCCAGATCGACACCGAGCCCGCGCTTTTCACCACCAAGCCGGCCAGAATGTTGATCAGCGTCGATTTGCCCGCCCCGTTGGGCCCCAGCAGACCAAAGACCGATCCCCGCGGCACCGACAGGTCGATCCCTTTCAGCGCCTGTTTTTCCGGGGCGCCCGCATGTGCGGGATAGGTTTTGACCAGCCCTCTGATCGCGATTGCATCCTGGGTCATGCGTGCTCTTGCCCCCCAACCTGGCTTGGCTCATAAACGCAGGTAACCCATGCCCATCGGGGCGGCAACCAGAAGGACACAGGCAGCCATGAGCATCGACGCGCCGGAAACCAGGATCGTGGACAGCTACCGTGTCGCCTGTGATGGCGGCGAAGGGGCTTTGGGTCATCCCCGCGTCTGGCTGCAGATCCCCGAAGAAAAGGGCTGGGTCGAATGCCCCTATTGCGATTGCCGCTATGTGCATCGCGATCACGACACCGGGGACCAGGGCGCCGCCGCCTGATCCCGACCCGGTCCGAAGCAGATTGTCTTTGGGGCGTCATCCTTGTGGTGCTACGCTGCCTCCCATGACAAAGGGAGGATTTGTCAGATGAGTTTCGTCAGAGCACTGGCCGGTGTGGCCATGGGGTTTGCGGCTGCTAAAGGGGTCGAAAGCTACCGCCAGATGGGTGGTATGACCGGTCTGCAGGATGCGATGAAGAATGCGGGTTCAAGTCCGATGGCCGACCAGCTGGGACAGCTGGCCGATCAGTTCGGCGTGCCCGGCGGGTCGCGTATCGTCAAGGACATGCTGGGACAGATGGGCAACGCCACCCTGCAGGCGACCGAAGCCGGGGCTGCGGGGCTGAGCAGCCTGATGAACAGCATGCAGGGTGCCGCCGCTGCCAGCACGGCGCAGACCACCGACATGATGGCCGCGCTTTTTGGCAATACCGGTGCTGCGGATGCGGCCGAGCAGCAGGCCAAGTTCCTGATCCGCGCGATGATCCAGGCCGCCAAGGCCGATGGCGAGATCGACCCGCAGGAACAGCAGGTGCTGATTGCCCATCTGGGCAACCTGGGCCCCGACGAAATCGCCTTTGTCAAAGCCGAGCTGGCCGCGCCTGCCGACCTTCAGGGGCTTTTGAATGATGCCGCTGCCACGGGGCGCGAACAGATCTATGCAACGTCTCTGGGCGCGATCCGCGTCGACAATGCGGCCGAAAGCGCCTATCTGCGCCAGCTTGCCAGCGGTCTGGGTCTGAGCGATGCGGACCGAGATGCCATCCACGCCCGCATGGGCCTGCCACCGTTGCAGGGCTGATCGGATCGCCCCCACCGCCGGGCGGGGGCGGACCACTTAGTCATAGCGCAGCGCCGTCGCCTTGCCGCCAAAGACATAGTAGCTGAGCGCGCTATAGGCGATGATCACCGGCAGCACGAACAGCGCCCCGACCAGGATGATGATCAGGCTCTCAGGGGCGCTCGCCGCTTCGTAAATGGTGAGCTTTTCCGGCACGATGTACGGGTAGAACGAATAGGCCATCCCCGAAAAGGCCAGGACGTTCAGCCCCGTGACCGAGATGAATGGCACCCAGTCCCATTTGTGGTCGCTGCGTGGCAATTCGCGCAGCGACAGCCAGAGCACCACAAGGCAGGCCAGGCTCATCAGCGGCAGGGGCGCCAGCCAGACCATGTCGGGCAGGGTGAACCACTTTTCAAAGATGCGCGGGCTGACCAGGGGCGAGGCGATCGAAATCGCCCCCATGCCGATCACCGCACCCCAGATGCCATGACGCGCCCAGCGGACGGCCTTGAACTGCAGGTGCCCGTCCATCTTGAACACCAGCCAGCACGCCCCGATCAGCGAATAGCCCACCGCCAGTGCCCCCGCCGTCAGGCAGGCAAAGCCCAGATGCACCGGCGTCACCTTGAGCCCCATGATATAAAGCCCCAGCATAAAGCCCTGACACAGCGCGGCCTGCAGCGATCCCCAAAAAAAGGCAAAGTTCCACAGTGGCTTCCACCTGGCCGGGGCCTTGACGCGGAATTCGAACGCCACACCGCGCAGGATCAGCCCCACCAGCATCAGCGCCACAGGCAGATACAGCACGTTCAGAATGATGCTATTGGCCGGCGGAAACGCCACCAGCAGCAGCCCGATCGCCAGCACCAGCCAGGTTTCATTGGCATCCCAGAAGGGGCCGATCGACGCGACCATGCGGTCTTTTTCGGCGTCATCGGCAAAGGGGAACAACAGCCCCACGCCCAGGTCGAACCCGTCAAGCACGACATAGACCAGGATCGCCACCCCCAGAAGCGCGGCAAAGGTCAGGGGCAGCCAGATATTGGGGTCTCCGAACAGATCAAGCATGGGGTCACTCCGCAGGCAGGGGGGCGGCTTTGGGCGAATGCGGGACATGGTCTCCGCGCGCGGCCTTGCCCGCCAGATAGAACAGCACGCTGACATAGGCGCCCAGCAGGATCACATAGATCGCCAGATAGATCAGCAGGGTGGACAGCACCATGGTGGGGGCCAGCTCGCCCACCGCGTCATGGGTTTTCAGAACCCCGTCCACCAGCCAGGGCTGGCGGCCGATTTCGGTCGTGTACCAGCCTGCCAGCGTGGCAAGCCATCCCGAAAACCCCATGGGCACCATGACATAGACCAGCCATCCCGGCAGGTTTTCCGCGTGCCAGCGGGTTTCGCCGCGTTTGCGACGCAGGAAAAACACCCCCGCCCAGCTGACCGCCAGCATCAGCACACCGGTGCCCACCATGATGCGAAAGCTGAAAAACACAGGCGCCACCGGCGGGTGCAGGACGGTGCCGTCTTCGGCGATGTAATCGTCAAGGCCGGGCACCTCGCCCGCGGGATCATGGCGCAGGATCAGGGACGCGCCATCGGGGATGCCGATTTCAAACAGGTTGCGACGTTCCTTTTCGTCGGGAATGGCAAACAGCAGCATCGGCACATGGGTTGCGGTTTCCCAATTGCCTTCCATCGCAGCGATCTTCTGGGGCTGGTGTTCCAGCGTGTTCAACCCGTGCTGGTCGCCGGCGATGATCTGCACCGGGATCAGCACCGCCGCCATGGTCACCGCAAAGCGCAGCGTGGTGCGCAGCTCGGCGCTGCGGTCGCCCTTGATCCAGCGATAAGCCGACAGCCCGATGATCAGGAACGACGCCGTCATCGCCGAGGCCAGCAGCATATGGGCGATCCGGTACGGCATCGACGGGTTGAAGATGATCTGCGACCAGTCGGTGGCAAAGGCCACACCATCGCGCATTTCAAACCCGGCCGGGGTCTGCATCCAGCTGTTCAGAACGAGGATCCAGAAGGCCGACATCAGCGTGCCAAAGGCCACAAGAAACGTGGCCAGCGTGTGCAGCCACCCCGGCACGCGGCTCATGCCGAACAGCATGATGCCCAGAAACGCGGCCTCAAGGAAAAAGGCGGTCAGCACCTCATAGGCGAGCAATGGCCCCGCAATATTGCCCACGGTTTCCATGAAGCCCGGCCAATTGGTGCCGAACTGGAAGGACATTGTGATCCCCGACACCACCCCCAGCCCGAATGTCAGGGCAAAGACCTTGACCCAGAACCGATAGGCATCATGCCAGGCTTCGTTGCCGGTGGCGTTGTAGCGCAGCTTGAAAAACAGCAGCACCCAGGCGAGCGCGACGTTGATCGACGGGAACAGGATGTGGAACGAGATGTTCGCTCCGAATTGGATACGGGACAGCAGCAGCGCGTCCATCTGAGCCTCCTTGCTTGCACGGCCGGGATCGGCAGGCCGACGGGTTGCTGTGAACAACTTAGACGAAACATTCCCCACGACCCTGCGACCGTTTGCGGCGCTGTGGCAATATGGAATATTGAAGATTGCGCAATTGACACGGGTTGTTTCGGGCTCTTTGGCGCACGTGGCCATGGTTTCGGGGCGGATCCCAAGGCGGCACGCGAACGCCGCCGGGCAGAACCGATCCCCGCGATGCGCTGGCATCCGCGCGTGGTTTCTGGCAGGACAGCACCAACGAGGCAAACGCGCGGGGAGTGACGGGCATGACCACATTCGGCAAGGGCCATCATCTGCATCTGATCGACGGGTCGGCCTTTATCTTCCGGGCCTTTCACGCCCTGCCGCCGCTGACGCGGAAATCGGACGGGCTGCCCATCGGGGCGGTCAGCGGGTTCTGCAACATGCTCCAGCGCTATATCGAAACCAGCGCGGGTGCCGATGCGCCCACCCATCTGGCGGTGATCTTTGACAAGGGCAGCCATACGTTTCGCAACGACCTTTACGATCAGTACAAGGCCAATCGCGATGCCATGCCCGAAGATCTGCGCCCGCAGATCCCCCTGACCCGGCAGGCAACCGAAGCCTTCAACATCGCCTGCAAGGAAAAGGAAGGGTTCGAAGCCGACGACATCATCGCGACCCTGGCCTGTCAGGCGCGCGATGCGGGCGGGCGGGTCACCATCGTGAGCTCGGACAAGGATCTGATGCAGCTGGTCGGCGACGGTGTCGAAATGCTGGACGCGATGAAAAACCGCCGCATCGACCGCGACGGCGTGATCGAGAAATTCGGCGTCACCCCCGACCGCGTGGTCGATGTGCAGGCCCTGGCCGGGGACAGTGTCGACAACGTGCCCGGCGCGCCGGGGATCGGGATCAAGACCGCCGCCCTGCTGATCAACGAATACGGCACGCTCGAAGCGCTGCTGGACCGCGCCGAAGAGATCAAACAGCCCAAACGGCGCCAGACCCTGATCGACCACCGCGCCCAGATCGAACTGTCGAAGCAGCTGGTGGCGCTGGATGCCGAAACGCCGCTGGATTTCACTCTGGACGATCTGGAACTGCGCGACCCCGATCCCGACGTGCTGATGGCCTTCCTGGCCGAAATGGAATTCCGCACCCTCACCAAGCGCATCGCCGATCAGCTGGGGGTCGCGGCCCCCACCATTTCGGACAGCGCGCCCGCGCCCGACATCGCCGTCCCCGAAGCCCCCGGCTTTGACGCCGCGACCTATGAAACCGTGCGCGACGCCGCCGCCCTGGCCCCCTGGATCGACCGGATCCGCGAACGCGGCTATGTGGCGGTGGACACCGAAACCACCGGGCTTGATGAAATGGTGGTCGATCTGGTGGGGATCTGCCTGTGCGTGGATGCCGGCCATGCCTGCTATATCCCGCTGACCCACAAGGATGGCGATGGCGACGGGCTTTTCGGCTCGCAGGATCTGGCGCCCGGCCAAATGCCGCTGGATGACGCGCTGGCCATGCTCAAACCGGTGTTCGAGGATCCCGCGATCCTCAAGATCGGGCAGAACATGAAATACGATGCCAAAATCCTGCATCGCTACGGGATCTCGGTGGCGCCGATTGATGACACGATGCTGATCTCGTATGCGCTGCATGGCGGGATGCACGGGCATGGCATGGACACGCTGAGCGAACGCTATCTGGATCACCAGCCGATCCCGATCAAATCGCTCTTGGGCTCGGGCAAGTCGATGATCACCTTTGACAAGGTCAAGATCGACGACGCGACCCCCTATGCCGCCGAAGATGCCGACATCACGCTGCGGCTATGGCAGCTTCTGAAACCGCAGCTGTCGGGGGCGCGCGTCACCACCGTCTATGAAACGCTGGAACGCCCGCTGGTCCCCGTTCTGGCCGAGATGGAGCGCAACGGCATCAAGGTGGATCGCGACACCCTCAGCCGCATGTCCAACGCCTTTTCCCAGAAGATGGCCGCGCTCGAATCCGAAATCCACGACCTGGCGGGCGAGACGTTCAATGTGGGCTCGCCCGCGCAGCTGGGCGAAATCCTGTTCGACAAGATGTCCCTGCCCGGCGGCAAACGCGGCAAGACCGGAAAATATTCCACCGGCGCGGATGTGCTCGAAGATCTGGCCACCGAACATGACCTGCCCGCGCGGGTGCTGGACTGGCGCCAGCTCAGCAAGCTGAAATCGACCTATACGGACGCGCTGCAGACCCACATCAACGCCGACACGGGCCGGGTGCACACATCCTATGCGATCACCGGCGCATCGACCGGGCGGCTGGCCTCGACCGATCCCAACCTGCAGAACATCCCCGTGCGCACCGAAGAAGGCCGCCGCATCCGCGAAGCCTTTGTCGCCGAGCCGGGCAATGTGCTGGTGTCGCTGGACTACAGCCAGATCGAACTGCGGATCCTGGCGCATATCGCCGACATTCCGCAGCTCAAGCAGGCCTTTGCCGATGGGCTCGACATTCACGCCCTGACCGCCTCCGAAATGTTCGACGTGCCGCTTGACGACATGACCCCGGACATCCGCCGCCGCGCCAAGGCGATCAATTTCGGGGTGATCTACGGGATTTCAGGCTTTGGCCTGGCCCGCAACCTGCGCATCCCACGAGCCGAGGCACAGGGCTTTATCAACCGGTATTTCGAACGCTTCCCCGGCATCCAGACCTATATGGACGACACAAAGGGCTTTGCCAAAGAGCACGGCTATGTGCAGACGCTGTTTGGCCGTCGCATCCACACGCCCGAAATCAACGCCAAGGGCCCGCGCGCCAGCTTTGCCTATCGCGCGGCGATCAACGCGCCGATCCAGGGCACGGCAGCGGATGTGATCCGCCGGGCCATGGTGCGCATGCCCGATGCCATCGCCGCCCTGCCCGCACGCATGCTGCTGCAGGTGCATGATGAACTGCTGTTCGAAGTGGCCGAAAGCGCCGTGGACGACCTGATCACCGCCGCCCGCACAGTGATGGAAGGCGCGTCGGACCCCGCGGTCAAGCTCGACGTGCCGCTGATCGTCGAAGCCGGCACCGGCGCCAACTGGGCCGAGGCGCATTAGGGGAGACTGAGCGCATCCAAGGGCCGGGATCGCCCGGCCCCTGTTGCCTCAGGTCGGGATCACCCGAAGATGTAGAAGCACAGCTTGTTCCCGTCGGGGTCGCGCACATATGCGCCGTAGAACCGGTCGGGGATGCGCTGGCCGGGTTCGCCGTCGCAGGTGGCGCCCAGCGAAATTGCCTTGTCATACATCGCGCCAGCTTCGTCCTTGGTCGTCACCGGAAAGGCGATCATGCCGCCATTGCCGCTGTTGCAGTCGTTGCCATCATAGGGCTCGCAGACCGCAAGCATGGTCTTTCCGGGTTCGGATCCGATGAAGGCGATGCGCCCGGCATCGTTGACCACCTTGGCCCCCTGATCGGCAAAAAGCCCGGTGTAAAATGCCTTGGCGCGCTCCATGTCCGAAACGCCGATGGTGATATAGCCGATCATGTCAGGTCCCTCCGCTTTGGTGATCTTGGCCGGACGATCCCCAAGCGCAACGGGGCACGCAAATCACAATCACGGGATCATCACGGTGCCGTTACGGCAGCCAAAGGATCCGTCGGCCGGATCAGCCTTCGGGGTCGGGGCGCACCATGCGCGCCACCAGCCTGCGCACGCGCGGGGCCAGCACCAGGACAATGGCAAAGGCCACCGGCCAGGAAAAGCTCCAGGCGCTCAGCCAGTCGCCCAGGAAGTTGGGTGCAAAGCCGATGGCGCGCCACGTGGCCAGGCCAGAGACGATGAAGGACATGCAGCCCGACAGGATCAGGCCGAACAGAGGGTTGGCAAAGCGTGACGGAAACATTCTGAACCTCGAATATGAATTCCGCCGCGACATGTGCCCGATTTCACGCGCCGGTGAAAGGGGCGGTCAGCCTCCGAATTGTCGCATCCAGCCCAAGGTGGCGGCGGTGCGGCCCTTGGGATGGTATTCGGCGCTGACCCAGCCGTCATATCCGGTATCGGTCATCGCGGCGAACAGGGTTGCAAAATTCACCGGCCCGTTGGCCGCAGGGGCGCTGCGATCGGGCGGCATCGAGATTTGAACGTGGCTGGCCCGATGCCCGTGATCGCGCCAGACCTGCAGCGCATCGCCATGAATGCGCGCGGCATGGTAGCAATCATATTGCAGGCCCAGATTGGGGCGGTCCACCGCATCCAGAATATCGGCCGCGAGCCCGTAGTCATTCAGAAAATAGCCCGGCTGGTCATGCGGGTTGAGCGGTTCAATGGTGAATTGCTGCTTGGGCGCCAGATCGGCGAGATATTGCAGATTTTCCACAAAGCAGGCGCGCGCTGCATCCCCTTCGGCGGGGCCGGACATGACGTGCACCTTGCCCGGCTGCAGCGCTTCGCAATAGCGCAGCACCCGGCGCATGTCATAGCGGAAACGTTCGGCCATGTCGGGCTGGGCGGCATATCCGGGCCGCCCCCCGGTATAGTTGGGCGGAGGCGCATTGATCAGCACCAGTTCGAGCCCGTTGGCGATCAGCGCGCGGCGCGTGTCCTTGGCGGGTTCGTCATAGGGAAACAGGATCTCGACCGCTTTGAACCCGGCCTCGGCAGCGGCATCGAACCGGTCGAGATAGGGCAACTCGGAGAACAGCAACGAAATATTGGCGGCAAATCTGGGCATGGGTCTACGCTTGTGGCTGCGACACAGGATAAGCGGATCACGCTCCTGCGCGGCATCTAAAATTTTGTTAGCATGCGCATAACGCTATCCCGAGGGCTGGAGTCAAGTACTCTGCCGAAATTCATGGCACCTGCGCCGGTTCGTCGGCTTGCCATTCTGCCGCAGCTGCGTCTAGCTGTGCGCGCACTCGCCCATGACAGAACAAAGGCCCTTGCCCATGACACAGACCCCACGCAAGCCGCGCCTCGACGGGCTGGATCTGGCGCGGTTCCTGGCCTTTGTCGGCATGGTGATCGTGAACTTCAAGATCGTGATGGGGGCCGATGGCGGCGACGGTCTGGCGGCGGCCCTGACGGGCGCGATGGAAGGGCGCGCAGCGGCGACATTCGTGGTTCTGGCCGGCATCGGACTGGCGCTTGCCGCGCCTTATGGGGGTAGTCAGACACAGGCCGTCACCCTGCGCCGGGCGCTGTTTCTGCTGGTGATCGGGCTGGCGAACATGACCGTCTTTGACGCCGACATCCTGCATTATTATGCCTTCTACTTTGCCTTTGGTGCGCTGCTGCTGCCGCTGTCCACAGGGCGGCTCTGGGTGGTGATCCTGGGGCTGACGCTGGGGTTTGTGGTGCTGCTGTTTGCGCTCGACTATGACGCGGGCTGGGATTGGGACAGCTACAGCTACCAGGGCTTCTGGACCCTGCCGGGGTTCATCCGAAACCTGTTCTTCAACGGCTGGCACCCGGTGATCCCTTGGCTTGCCTTTCTTCTGTTCGGCATTGTTCTGGGGCGCGCCGATCTGTCGGGCGCACCCACGCAGCGCCGCCTGATCGCGGGCGGCATCGTGGCCTGCCTGCTGGCCGAAGGCCTGAGCGTGGCATTGCGCCACAGCCCATTGGCTGCGGATCCCGAGCTGGCCGATCTGCTGGGCACAGGGCCGGTGCCACCCATGCCGCTTTACATGCTGGCCGGGTGCGGCGTGGCCAGCGCGCTGGTCGGGCTGTGCCTGACCGTTGCGCCCGCCCTGAAACGGGTGGGGGTTCTGGCCATCGTTACCCCGGCGGGGCGGCAGACGCTGACGCTTTATGTGGCGCATATCCTGATCGGCATGGGCGTACTCGAAGCGTTGGGGCTTGATGGCGGGCAAACTGCGGCGGCGGCCCTGCGCGCGGCGCTGATCTTTTGCGGGCTGGCGGTGGTCTATGCCTGGCTCTGGGCGCGGCTGTTCAAGCGCGGCCCGGTCGAGGCTCTGATGCGCGCCACCGCAGGCTAAGCGCCCGCGATCGACCCATTTCATCCAAAAGCGACACCTTGTCGAAATCAGCACAGACCGGCGGGGCCGTTTGGCGGATCCTTGATCCATTGCGGCCTGCGAATCAGGTGGGCTGCTCCCATTCTAGATCCAAGGAACCGGCGCCATGCGTTTCGCGCCCGACCCCGTTCGCGTGCCTGCGGCCGCGTCGGGCATCCCCCATGGCCGCGCGCTGAGCCGTGGAAATGCGCTTGGGGTGACATCCATGATCCTGTGGGCGGCGGGGTTTCCTGCCGCAGACATCCTGTTGCAGAGCTGGCATCCGCTCACCCTGATCACTGCCCGGCTGGCGCTGACCGTGGCCTTTCTGGTGCCGCTCTGGCTGCTGCTTGAAGGGCCGCGCGCGCTGCGCGGCGCGCCCTGGGGCAAGGGGCTGATGATCGGGGGATCGGCGCTTGGGCTCGGGACGTTCCTGCTGCTTTATGCCCAAAGCCTGACCGATCCGGTCACGGTGGCGCTGATCGCCTCGGCCACGCCGATTGCGGCCACGATCATCGAACTGGCCTATGGGTTGCGGCGGCTGCAATCGGGGTTTGTGCTGGGTCTGCTGGCCTCGGTCCTGGGCGGCGTGATCGCCACCAACGCGGTGGCGCCTGCCGATCTGGGGCCGGGGGCGGCGATGGCGGTGGCGTCAAGCTTTCTGTTTTCCTGGGGCAGCTTTGCCTGCATCCGCACCCTGCCGATGCTGAGCCCCCTGGGCAGCAGCGCCGTCACCATGACCGGCGCGCTGTTGTCCATGGCCGCTGTTCTTGGGCTGGGGCTGCTGGCGGGGATGGATCTGATGCCGCAGGCCCGCCCGGATCCGGCGCAATGGATCCACCTGGCGATCTATGCCCTGCTGGGCATGGCGATCAGCCAGGTTCTGTTCATCGCCAGCGTGCGGCGCATCGGCGTGGCGCAGGCCAGCCTGCACATCAACATCGCGCCCTTTTATGTCATGGTGATCCTGCTGGTGCTGGGCCATGGCTGGCATTGGCCGCAGACCATCGGCGGCGCGGTGGTCGCCTGTGGTGTGGTGCTGGCGCAGCGCGGCGGCCACGGCCCTCAGGTGGTTTCAAGCTCGTCCGACGGGATCACGGCGAAGAACTGACCGCCTGACCACAGCCCGAACCAGCCATCGTGATGCGCGCCCAGCTCGACCAGACGATAAAAGCTCTTGCGGTCGATCAGCGCCTCAAGCCCGGCCCGGATCATCACATAGGGCGACGGTTCACCGGTCTGCGGGTCGCGCACCACGCGAATCGGGTGGTCAGGACCGGCCGTGGCGCTGTCGCCCACATGGGTAACGAAGGTCAGGCTTTGATCCCGGCCCGCGCCCGCAGCTTCGAAATCCACCGCCACAAAGGGGGCGTCATCCACGGTGATAGCGACCTTTTCCACCGGGGTGACCAGAAAATACTTGCCGTCTTCAAGCTTGAGGATCGACGAAAACAGCCGCACCAGCTCGACCCGGCCAATGGGCGTGCCCAGATAGAACCATGTCCCGTCGCGCGCGATGCGGATGTCAAGATCGCCGCAAAAGGGCGGGTTCCACAGGTGCACCGGCGGCAGGCCCTTGGATTTCGTGGCCCGGATCGACGCCGCCAGACTGTCGGCGGATGGGGTAACGGGGTTTTGTCCGCTCATAGCTTTTGCCATTTCTCAACTGCGCGATACACTTCTAACAAAGCATATAGCCGAGAAGCGAGGATTGTCATGTCCGATGAGACCACACTGGTCGCCGAGATCGAGGCGCTGGAGGCCCAGCTTGCCCGTGCCCGCGCGTCCATCACCCGCAGGTTCATCGGACAGGAGCAGGTGGTCGATCTGACGCTGACGGCGCTGCTGTGCGGCGGGCACGGGCTGCTGATCGGGCTGCCGGGCCTGGGCAAGACACGGCTGGTGGAAACCCTGTCCACCGTAATGGGGCTGAACGGCAACCGCATTCAGTTCACGCCGGACCTGATGCCGGCCGACATTCTGGGCTCTGAGGTGCTCGACACCGCCGAAGACGGCACGCGCAGTTTTCGTTTTGTCGCCGGGCCGATCTTTTGCGAATTGCTGATGGCCGATGAAATCAACCGCGCCAGCCCCCGCACGCAGTCGGCATTGCTGCAGGCGATGCAGGAAAAGACGGTGACGGTGGCGGGCGCCGACCGCCCGCTTGGCGCACCGTTTCACGTGCTCGCCACCCAGAACCCCATCGAACAGGAAGGCACCTATCCCCTGCCCGAAGCGCAGCTTGACCGCTTTCTGGTCCAGATCGACGTGCCCTATCCCGACCGCGACACCGAACGCGCGATCCTGCTGGCCACCACCGGCGTGAATGAAGATGTGGCCGAACCCGTCTTTACCCGCGACGAGCTGCTGGCCGCGCAGGTGCTGCTGCGGCGGATGCCGGTGGGCACATCGGTGATGGAGCTGATCCTGGATCTGGTGCGCGCCTTCCGCCCCGACGAAGCGGATGCATCGGACCGGGTGCGCGACACCGTGGCCTGGGGTCCGGGGCCGCGCGCGGCACAGGCGCTGATGATGACGGTGCGCGCCCGCGCGCTGCTGCAGGGGCGACTGGCGCCCGATGCCAGCGACGTCACCGCCATGGCACGCCCGGTGCTCAGCCATCGCATGGCGCTGAACTTTGCCGCCCGAGCGCGCGGCGACAGCCTGGCCGATCTGATCGACGACACCGCGCGCGATCTGATCCGCGCCGAGGCCGCCGCGTGAGCGCAGAGCGCCACCTGCGCCAGCGCGCCGAAAGCGAAGCCGCGCGCCTGCCGCCGCTGCTGGCGCGCGCCGAACAACTGGCGGGAACCGTCCTGCTGGGCGATCACGGGCGCCGCCGCTCTGGGCTTGGCGATGATTTCTGGCAATACCGCCCGGCCCAGCTGGGCGACAGCCGCCGCATGATCGACCACCGCAGATCGGCCCGTGGCGATCAGCAATTTGTGCGCGAACGCGAATGGCAGATCGCGCAGTCGGTGATGCTCTGGGTCGATCAGGGGGCGTCCATGCGCTTTGCTTCGGACCCCAATGGCCTGCCCACCAAGATCGACCGCGCCCGCCTGCTGGCGCTGGCCACCGCAGTGCTGCTGGTGCGCGGCGGGGAACGTGTGGGCCTGACCGGCACGACGCTGCCGCCGCGCCGGGGCAACAACCAGATCCTGCGCCTGTCGGAAATGTTTTCGCTCGATGATCCGCAGGACTATGCCCCGCCCGAACACCGCGCGATGATCCCGCATGCGCGGGCCCTGTTCATCTCGGATTTTCTGGGCCCGCTGGACGAGGTCAAGCTGGCCCTGACCAAAGCCGCCGACCGCGGCGTGCGGGGCGCTCTGCTGCAGGTGCTCGACCCCAGCGAAGAGAGCTTTCCCTTTCAGGGCCGCACCATATTCCAGAGCGTCGGCGGCACGCTGGCCCATGAAACGCTCAAGGCCGGAGATCTGCGCGACCGCTATCTGGCGCGGGTGGCCGAACGCAAGGCGGCGCTGGCCGATCTGTGTGCGCTGACCGGCTGGCATCTGGGGCTGCATCACACATCTCAAAGCGCGCAATCGGCGCTGCTTTGGATCTATCGCGCGCTTGACGGAGGCACCGCATGATGGGTCTGGGCCCGCTTGGCTTTACCGCGCCCTGGCTGCTGCTGGGGCTTCTGGCACTGCCGGTGCTGTGGCTGATCCTGCGCGCGGTGCCGCCCGCGCCGGTGCGGCGGATGTTTCCGGGCGTGGTGCTGCTGCTCGGGTTGCAGGATGATGACAGCCAGACCGACCGCACGCCCTGGTGGCTGCTGCTGCTGCGCATGTTGGCGGTGGCGGCGATCATTCTGGGACTGGCAGGCCCGGTGCTGAACCCCGACCGCGACCGCAGCGGATCGGGGCCGCTGCTGATCGTGATGGATGCAGGATGGGCCGGGGCCACCGGCTGGCAGACGCGGCTTGATGCGCTTGACGCCCAGCTGGCCGATGCCGCGCGCGCCGGACGTGCGGTGGCTCTGCTGCAGCTCAGCGACCCCGAAGCGCCGGTGTTTCAGGGGGCCGATGCCCTGCGCAGCCGGCTGGCCGGGCTGGCCCCGCGCGCATGGGCACCGGGCCCCGATCAGATCGCTTTGGCCACCGCCGCGCTGTCAAAACTCCAGGGCGGCTTTGACAGCCACTGGTTCACCGACACGCTCGACTATGACGGGCGGGCCGGGCTGCTTGATCTGCTGGACAG
>JAOXSC010000086.1 GCA_025800215.1 Marinibacterium sp. | reverse complement strand
CGTCACATTGGGCGGCGGGATCATGATGCAATAGGTCTCGGCGCGCGATGCGTTGGCGCCTGCCTTGAAACAGCCCGCCTCATCCCAGGCGCGATAAAGCCGCGCTTCGGCTTCGGCGGCGTCGAATGTCTTGTCCATGGCCATGGTCGGATCCCTTTTGCGTTGCAGCAGGGTCTAGCGAAGCGGGCCAAAAAGGGGAAGGTGGCAACGGGGATTTCTTCCACGGCACCGTCGCGCGGCAGGCCGCCGACCAACATCAGGTATTTTTGGCCACAAAGAAACAGCAGGGATTTCTTAACCAGAATCGGGCGTTCATGGAGCTGCGGTACAGGCTGAGGAGCCGATGACCGCGCCGCGAAGAAGCCGCCCGATGATCCCGTAAGCACCGCCGATGGCGCGGACGGCGGGTCATCGGGCGCACTCTGATGCTTCTTTGTGGCCACAAATACCTAAACGCGCCGAAGGCGCAAAACATCAAAAAATGCGTGCCCGAAGGGCGCGCGCCTTTGGATAGCGGCGGCTTTGGTCGGGCGCTTCAGCCGCGCGCAAAAGCCGACCTTGCCCATCCTGTTCCTCCGTACCGCGATGCGAGCCGCACGGGATGACAGGGGCGCGGTCGGCTGTGCGGGATTACTTGAACACCGGGTCGCGCCCCTGCATCCGGGCGGCGACGACCTCCATCTGCTCGGGCGTCCCGATCAGGTCGACCTGGGCGCGGGTTTCCTGGGTCAGCACCTCTTGGCGATCGGCCTCTTCGGCCACCGCGATCAGCGCCTTGGCCGAGCGGATCGCCGCCGGGCTTTTGCCCGCGATCTCGGTTGCCAGGGCCAGCGCGCGCGCCATCGGGTCATCATCGATATGGGTGACAAGCCCCCAGCGTTCGGCCTGCGGCGCGTCGATCGGCGCGTTGGTATAGGTCATTTCACGCAGCGCGTCCGAGCGCATGAGCTTGGGCAGCAGCACCATCCCGCCCATATCCGGCACCAGCCCCCATTTCATTTCCAGCACCGACAGTTTGGCATCGGGGGCCGCGATGCGGATGTCGGCGCCAAGCGCCAGCTGCAGCCCGCCGCCATAGACCGCCCCCTGCAGCACCGCGATCACCGGGACCGGCACCCGGCGCCAGACCATCGCAACCTCTTGAAAGATATTGGTGTCGCCATGGGTGCGCGGGGTCAGCAGCGCATCGGGATCGCCCATGCCCATCCGGGCAAAGCTGGCCATGTCGAGCCCCGCGCAAAAGGCGCGCCCTTCGCCCGACAGCACCACCGCGCGCGCATCCGAGGCGGCGACCTCTTGCCCTGCAGCCACGATGGCGCGGATCATCTCGTCATCCAGCGCATTCAGCTTGTCGCCACGGGTCAGCGTGACCTGTGCAATGTGATCTTTGTACTCGACAGATACTCGGGCCATCCGAACCTCCCCCTTTTCGTCTCGGCGTGTCGTTGGCGCAGTCTGCCGTGTGACGGGGCGGCGGGCCAGCGCAACGTTGGGGCAGTGGCGCGATGCCCGGGGGCTTGCCCCGCTGCAAAGCTTGGGCTTATGTCGCTGACATGACCGGACCCCGCCTGACCCCGCTTGCCCAATCCTTGCCTGCCACCGTGCCCTTTGTGGGCCCCGAAACGCAGGAACGCGCGCGCGGTGCGGGTTTTGCCGCGCGGCTGGGGGCCAATGAAAACGGCTTTGGCCCGTCGCCGCGCGCCATTGCTGCCATGACCGAAGCCGCCGTCGAGATCTGGAAATACGGCGATCCCGAAAACCACGATCTGCGACAGGCGCTGGCGCGCCACCACGGGGTGCCCGCCGAGTGCATCGTGATCGGCGAAGGCATCGACGGGCTGCTTGGCTATCTGGTGCGGCTGCTGATCGGGCCGGGCGATGCGGTGGTGACATCAGACGGGGCCTATCCGACCTTCAACTATCACGTGGCGGGCTTTGGCGGGGTGCTTCACACGGTGCCCTATTGCGGCGATCACGAAGACCCCGTCGCCCTGTTTGCCAAGGCGGCCGAGGTTGGCGCGCGCCTGGTCTATCTGGCCAATCCCGACAATCCGATGGGCAGCTGGCATGACGGGGCAGCGATCCGGGCTGCTCTGGACGCCCTGCCCCCCGACACGCTGCTGGTGCTGGACGAAGCCTATATCGAATGCGCGCCGCAGGGCACGCAGACGGATCTGCCCGCAGATGATCCGCGCCTGATCCGGTTTCGCACCTTTTCCAAAGCCTATGGCATGGCCGGCGCGCGGGTGGGGTACGGGATCGCGGCCCCCGAGCTGATCGCGGCCTTCAACAAGGTGCGCAACCATTTTGGCATGAACCGGGCCGCACAGGCAGGCGCGCTGGCCGCGCTGCAGGATCAGGACTGGCTGGCGCATGTGCAGGCGTGCATCGCAACGGCGCGGGACTGCATCGCCGCCATCGCGCGCGACAATGGGCTGACGCCGCTGCCATCAGCCACCAATTTCGTCACGCTCGATTGCGGCGCGGATGGGGCATTTGCCAAGGCGGTTCTGGATGGGCTGGTGGCGCGCGGGATCTTTGTGCGCATGCCTTTTGCGGCCCCGCAGAACCGCTGTATCCGCATCAGCTGCGCCCCGGAGCCCGAGCTTGATCTGCTGGCCCGCCACCTGCCCGACGCGCTGGCCGAAGCGCGCGCCGCACAACAAGGGTGATCACCATCGCTTGACGCGGCGGTGACGCGGCGGGCTGCGGTGCTATAGTTCTCGAACAGGTCCAAAACCCAGCCCCGAGATCGCCCATGCCCGACCCCCATCGCCAGAGCGCACCGGATTTCACCACCGCCGCCCTGACCATGCTGGGCGTGAACCTGATCTGGATCTTTGTCACGCTCTGGGTGATCTGGGGCTTTCTGCCGGTGCTTTTGCTGGCGCTGTGCCTCAACCACGCGATCACGCGGCTGAAGGCCCGGCGCGCGCCCTAGCCCGCGATCACGGCTGTTGCGGCCTCAAGCGCCCCGGCCCCGTGGGGGATGCCAAGCGCGGTCAGCCCGGTTTCGATCCCGCCCAGCAGGCCCAGCACCATCTGCCCGTTCACATGACCCATGTGGCCCAGCCGGAACACGCCGTCGCGCCCGGTTTCGCCCGGCGCCGACAGGCCCAGACCGATCCCGAGCGTGAGGCCCAGATGCCGTTCGGTCCAGTCGCGCAGGGCGGTGCCATGGGGCGATCCGATCAGGATGGTGCTGACCGCGCGGCTGCGATGATCGCGATCGGCGATGTTGAGGCGCAGCGGGCCGTCGGTGCTCCAGGCCTCGCAGGCGGCCCAGATGGCGCGGGCCAGCCGGTCGTGGCGGGCCCAGACATTTTCGATGCCTTCATCGTGGATCATGTCCAGCGCGGCGCGCAGCCCATACAGATGGTGGGTCGGGGCGGTGCCGTTGAAATACTGATAGAACTCTTCGGGATCCGAGCGCGGCGCCCAGTCCCAGTAGCGGCTGACGCGCGGCATGGCGGCGCGGACCTGCGCCGCCTTGTCATTGAAGAACACGAAGCCCAGACCGGCGGGCACCATCAGCCCCTTCTGGCAGCCGGTGACCATGACATCGACGCCCCAGTCATCCATTTCGAACCGGTCACAGCCCAGCGAGGCGATGCAATCGGCCATAAGCAAAGCGGGGTGGCCCGCCGCGTCCATGGCCGCGCGCAGCCCGGCAATGTCATTGCGCACCGATGTCGAGGTGTCCACATGCACCGCCAGCACCGCCTTGATGCGATGGGCGCTGTCGGCCTGCAGACGTTCGGCCACGCGGGCCGGGTCAAACGGGCCCTTGTCGCCGAATTCAAGGATCTCGACCTCGGCCCCGATGCCTTCGGCCATGCCTGCCCAGCCATGCCCGAAAAGACCGGTGGTCAGAACCAGCACCGCGTCGCCGGGGGCGATGACATTGGACAGGGCGGCTTCCCAAGTGGCGTGGCCATTGCCGATATAGATCGCGGTGTGATGACGCGTGCGCGCCACGCGGGCCAGATCGGGGATGATGCCATGGGTCATCTCGACCAGTTCACCCCCATAGATGTTGGGCGACGGCCGGTGCATGGCCTGCAGCACCGCATCGGGCACAACGGACGGTCCGGGAATGGCAAGATAGGCGCGGCCTGAGGCAGTCGAAACGGGATCGGACATCACAAGGTCTCTGTTTGGGGTCAGAGGCCGACACTACATCCGACAAGCGCGGCGTCAATCGTCCGGGGGCCGGATCAGCGCCGATAGGCCTGCGCCAGCCTCTCGGGCGGGGTGCCTGCAGCATATCTCAGCAATGTCCAGAGGTTGCGCGCCCCCCGCCGCAGCCATCCCGCCTGCTGATAGCGCTGCGCGCAGGTGCGCGCAGTCACGGGCAGCGCCACCAGCGGACGGCCCAGGCGACGGATCAGGGCCACGTCCTCCATCAGGGGCTGGTCGGGATAGCCCCCCGCCGCATCATAAAGCGCACGCGGCACCAACAGCCCCTGATCCCCATAGGGCAGCGCAAAGAGCCCCGAGCGCAGATTGGCCCAGCCGGCCACCAGCCCCGGCATCACCCCGCTGGCCCGAAAGGCCAGCCGGAAATGGGCCGGGCGGCTGGCGGTCTGCATGTGGCTGGCCACATGTTCGATCCAGCCCGGCTCGAGCTCGGTATCGGCATGCAGCACCAGCACCCAGTCGCCGCGCGTCGCCGCCACCCCACGCCGCAGCTGCCCGCCGCGTGACGCGGGGCCATGCACCACGGTCGCGCCCGCATCATCGGCGATCTGCAACGTGGCATCTGTGGATCCGCCATCGCTGATCACCAACTCGCGGATGTGACCCGCAAGCAGCCCTTCGATAAGCGCCGACACACAGCCCGGCAGGCCGCGCTCGGCGTTCAGGGTCGGGATCACCACACTGAGTTGGGCGGTCACGCGCGTTTCCTCTGTTCAGGTATGCAACCTTACTTATATGAGAGGCAGCATGAAGCAAGGAGATAGCGCATGGCGGAACGGCGGATCCTGCGGCTTACGGGCCATGACGTAGAGACATTTTTGCAAGGTCTGGTCACCAATGACGTGACCCGGATGGCCGACGGGCTGGTCTATGCGGCACTGCTGACACCGCAGGGCAAGTATCTGGCCGACTTCTTTGTGGTGCGCGACGCCGATGGCGCGGTGCTTCTGGATGTGGATGCGGACCTTGCCGATGGGCTGGTCAAGCGGCTGAACATGTACAAGCTGCGCGCCGATGTCGCCATCACCGACACCGCCCTGACCGTGCACCGGGGCACCGGGTCCGCGCCCGACGGGGCGCTGCCCGATCCCCGCAACCCCGCACTGGGCTGGCGCCTTTACGCCCCCGGCCCGGCCAGCGATGACGGCAGCGACTGGGACGCGCTGCGGGTGGCCCATGTGATCCCCCAGACCGGCATCGAGCTGGGGCCCGATACCTATATCCTGGAAGCCGGGTTCGAAGCGCTGGATGGCGTCGATTTCCGCAAGGGCTGCTATGTCGGCCAAGAGGTCACCGCCCGCATGAAACACAAGACCGAGCTGCGCAAGGGCCTGCGCGCGGTGGCCCTGACCGGGCGCGCCCCTGTTGGCACCGACATCACCACCGCCGATGGCAAGGTGGCCGGCACGCTTTACACGCAGGCGGGCGACCGGGCCATTGCCTATCTGCGCTTTGACCGGGCCAGCGGCGAGATGCAGGCCGGTGACGCGACGGTGACATTGCTCTGACGCCTGCGCGCGCCTGAACCCCGCGCCTCAACCCCTTGTGCGGGGGCGCGCGCGGCGGCAGGATCGCTTGGCCCCCGAGCGGGCACCGATGCCCAAGGAGACCGCATGTTCGAGCTATACGCAGCAATCTGGCGGGTCAGCTGGCGGCGCCAGATCGTGCTGATCATCCTGTCCATCGCCATTGCCGCGCTGGCGGCGGTGCCCCTGAACTTTCAGCAGGACATCATCAATGCGCTGACCCAAAAGGATGTCAGCCCCGAACATCTGACCGAAATGGCCGCCGGCATGTTCGCGGTGATCCTGCTGAGCCTGTCGCTGAAATGGCTGCTGGGATACCGATCGGGGGTCTTGGGCGAAGACGTCATCCGCATCCTGCGCCGCCGCATCTTTCTGTCCGGCGGCACCGCCCCCGACAGCTCTGCCACGATCAGCAAGGGCAAGCTGACCACCATGGTGTCGGCCGAAGCCGAAGAGCTTGGAAAATTCACCGGCAGCGCCTTTTCCGAACCCGTGGTGCAGTTCGGCACGCTGGTCAGCGTTGTGGGGTTCATCGCCGCGACCCAGCCCCGGCTGGGCATGATCGCCGCCGGGATCATCCTGCCGCAGGTGATCCTGGTGCTGGCCACGCAGATCCGGGTGAACCGCTATGTCGCGGCACGGGTGCGCATCCTGCGGCAGGCCAGCGATGACATGGTGTCGGCCCAGGTGCAGGCCCTCAGCGATGACATTCAGGCCCAGTTCGACGACATCTATGAAACCCGCCGCAAGATGTTTCTGTGGAAGCTGTCGACCAAATTCGTGCTCAGCGCGCTGAACGGGGCGGGCACGGTGGCGGTGCTGCTGCTGGGGGGATATTTCGTGCTCGAAGGGCGCACCGATGTGGGTACGGTGGTGGCCGCCACGATCGGGCTGGGGCGCCTGCAGGCGCCCACCGCCTTTCTGATTGCCTTTTACCGGCAGGTCAGCGCAACACGTGTGAAATACGAATTGCTGCGTGACATTGTCCTGCCCGGGCAGGCCGCGCCCCCAAAGGCGGGGGCCCGGCCGTCATAACGTCGCGTCACGCGCGCTCGGCATATTCCATGGTTTCGGTGTTCACGATGATGTCTTCATCCTGCCCCACAAAGGGCGGCACCATCACCTTGACCCCATTGTCCAGGATCGCGGGCTTGAAGGAGTTGGCAGCAGTCTGCCCTTTCACCACCGGCTCGGTTTCGACGACCTTGCAGGTGACCTTTTGCGGCAGCGTCGCATTCAGCGCTTCGGCTTCGTAGAATTCAACCACGATGGTCATGCCGTCCTGCAGGAACGGGCGACGTTCGCCCAAAAGCTCCGAAGGCAGCTCGATCTGCTCATAGGTTTCGCTGTCCATGAACACCAGCATCCCGTCGCTTTCATACAGAAATTGCTGGTCTTTTTGCTCAAGCCGCACGCGTTCAACCTTGTCGGCGCTGCGGAAGCGCTCGTTCAGTTTCGACCCGTTGCGCAGGTTGCGCAGCTCGACCTGGGCAAAGGCGCCGCCTTTGCCGGGCTTCACATGGTCCACTTTCACCGCGGCCCAAAGACCGTCGTTATGCTCCAGCACATTGCCGGGACGAATTTCATTGCCGTTGATTTTGGGCATGACAGAAAACCTTCATACAAGGTTGATGCGGGGATGATCGCCCCTATATCTGGCTGGCTGTCGGCTGACAAGGCGACGCTCAGCGGCAGGCAAAACCAACCACATCCATGCGCCAGGCGCATAGTAGCTATGCACTTCCGGTGTACCCGAATCGATCCGGTTCCTCCATAAGGGTCGGCACGCCGAAAAGACAAGAGCAAGAAAAAAGGGTCTGAGATGAGAGATTTCGTGGACGGCACTGCCTTTAACAACGAACAAGGCAATCGTGCGCGCAAACTTTTTGCAGCCGTGGTTCTGGCTGCATTGGACGATGCGATCGCGGACGACAAGAAGTATGGCAACGGGCCCGAGCAGATCGCCCGCTGGGCACGTTCGCGCGATGGGCGCGAAGTGCTGACCTGTGCCGGCATCGACCCCAACGAACGTGTCGTTGCGGGCCTGATGGAGTTCGTGGGGCGCGGTGTGCGCACCTCGGTCGCGCTGTCGCGCGAAGAAAGTGAACGCCGCAACGCGGCCGAACAAGCCGAAGCCGCCTGATCCAGGCGACCTTCCCGTTTCAAAAAGCGCGCGCCAGAACGGCGCGCGTTTTTTGTTGCGCCATTGGCGGGATGACCCCGCGCATCAGAAGAACAGCAGCCATTGCCGCGCGACCCATATTTCCGCGCCCAGCAACAGCACAAACCCCACCAGCGCCACCCCACCCGGATGCCGCCGCCAGATCACCACAAACGCCAGCAGCGACACCATGATCGACACCGGCGCCACGATCGCCGCGTGATGGGTGCTGTCCCAATAGCTGACCGGGCTGTCAAAAACCCACGTGCTGAAGGGCCAGAAATGCGCCCGCCCATCCCCCGCATGCAGCGGCAGATCCAGCACCAGATGCAACAGCCCCGCCCCGGCAAAGGCGATCCACCAGCCCGATCCGCACCACCAGGCCAGCCCAAGCCCCGCCAGCCACAGCGGGATCGCGTTGTCGATGGCAAAGATCTGCTGCCAGCCGGGCGAAAAATAGAGCTCGTCAAACACCACCTGCGCCGGGATCTGCCGGATCCACAGCGCCCAGCCCGCCAGCAGATACAGCGACGCATCCGGCGCCAGCGCCCCCAGCACCGCCGCCCCCATGCGCCTGCGATCGCGTCCAAACACGGCTGCCCCCAGCAGCATATGCGCGGGCGTGTTCATGATGCGGCCCCCTTCCCCTTGGCCCCGAAATCGGGTCATCTGCGCGCCAGCATAGGAGAACCCCGATGACACGGTCCATCATGTTTCAGGGCACCGGCAGCAATGTCGGCAAATCCATCCTCGTGGCCGGGCTGGCGCGGGCCTATCGGCGGCGCGGGCTGTCGGTGGCACCGTTCAAACCGCAGAACATGTCGAACAACGCCGCCGTCACCGTGGACGGGGGCGAGATCGGGCGCGCGCAGGCGCTGCAGGCGCGCGCAGCGGGGCGCGATCCGATCAATGACATGAACCCGGTGCTGCTCAAGCCCGAAACCGATACCGGTGCCCAGATCATCGTGCAGGGCCAGCGCAGCGGGCGCAGCGTGGCGGGATCCTTTGGCAAGGAAAAGGCGCGGCTGCTGCCCAAGGTGCTGGAAAGCTTTCAGCGCCTGTGTGACAGCGCCGATCTGGTGCTGGTCGAAGGCGCGGGCAGTGCGGCCGAAACCAATCTGCGCCACAGCGACATTGCCAATATGGGCTTTGCCACCACCGCCGGGGTGCCGGTGGTGCTGATCGCCGATATCGACCGGGGCGGCGTCATCGCCCAGGTGGTGGGCAGCCAGGTCGTGCTTGACCCCGCCGACGCGGCGCGGGTGCGGGGCTTTGTGATCAACCGGTTCCGTGGCGACGTCACCCTGTTCGACAAGGGCCGGGACGACATCGCATCGCGCACCGGCTGGGATGCGCTTGGGGTGGTGCCGTGGTTTGCCGATGCCTGGCGCCTGCCCGCCGAAGACATGCTGGATCTGGCCGGGCGCAAGGGCGGCGCCTGCAAGGTCGCGGTGCCGCAACTGCCACGCACGGCCAATTTCGACGATCTGGATCCGCTCAGCGCCGAACCTTCTGTCACGGTCGAGATCATCCCCCCCGGACGCCCCCTGCCCGGCGATGCCGATCTGGTGCTGATCCCCGGCAGCAAATCGACCATGTCCGATCTGGCCGCCTTTCGCGCCGAAGGCTGGGACATCGACCTGCAGGCCCATATCCGGCGCGGCGGCCATGTGCTGGGGATCTGCGGCGGCTATCAGATGCTGGGCAAATGGATCGACGATCCCGACGGGGTCGATGGCACGCCCGGACGGGTGCCGGGGCTGGGGCATCTGGATGTCGAGACCCGGATGGCCCCGCAGAAACGCCTGGCACTAAGCCGCGCCCGGACCCGGCCCGGCGGCCTTCCGGTGAGCGGCTATGAAATCCACATGGGCGCCACATCTGGCCCCGACTGCGCGCGCGCCTGGCTGGATCTGGATGGCCGCGCCGAAGGGGCCGCGTCACCCGATGGGCGCATCCGGGGCTGTTATCTGCACGGGCTCTTCACCGAAGACGCGTTCCGCGCCGCCTATCTGCAGGATCTCGGGCACGGGTCGGACCTGGCCTATGAGGCCGGGGTCGAAGCCACGCTGGACGCGCTGGCCGACCATCTTGAAGCGCATATGGATCTTGACCGGATCCTTGACCTCGCCGAAAGCCCGAGCTTTTAAAGCAGATCGCGATCGGCCAGGGCGCGGTCGACCTCGGCGCGGACCAGCGTGCGCATGTTGCGCGAAATGACCTCGCCCAGTTCGCTGCGCAGCTCGGATCGGACCAGATCGGCCACCAGCTCACGCAGCGGATCCTGCGGGCGCACCGGCGCGCGCACCGCCGCCAGCGGGCCAGTGCCCGCGACCCGGTATTGCGGGCGCAGCACATAGGGCACATCCGGGCGCGGCCGGGTCGGGATCTGCGCAGGCGGTTCGGCCAGAACCAGCAGGCGCACGGCATCAAGCGCCGTGTCGGCGGCCACGGCAGTGTCTTCGGATGTCATCCGGTATCCTTTTGGGAACTCTTCGTGCGGAGGAAAGGTCCGGGCGCCGCCCCGATCCGGGACAGCGCCAGCGCTGTGCGGCTTATTTCTTGCCCAGCGATTCCAGGACGCGGTCCAGATCGCGGCCGCGCTTGCTGGTGCCCGCAGGGGCGTTCTTGACCTGATTGTAATAGGCGCTCGGGTCATAGATCGTCACCGGCAGACCCAGACGTTCCGCCGTCAGCAGACCCTGGGCCGACAGCAGCGCATAGGCCGCAATGGCACGGGTGGCTTCATCGGTGATGCGGGCGGCTTGCGCGTCCAGCACCTCTTGTTCGGCGTCCAGCACGTCCAGCGTGGTCCGCGACCCCAGGGTTGCCTCTTCGCGAACACCGTCAAAGGCGACCTGCGCCGCAGTGATCCGGGTTCGGGTGGCGCTCAGACTGGCCTCGGCCGCGCGCAGGGCAATCAGCGCGTTGGCGGCGTTCTGCTGGATGTCTTCGCTGACCGTCAGAAGGTTGGCCCGCGACGCATCGCGGTTGGCTTGCGCCTGACGGATCTGGGCGGCCTGACGCCCCCCCGAATAGATCTGCTGACTGAGGTTCACGCCGATGCTGCCGGTCTGCAGATCGGCATCATCAAGATCGAAATCCTCGCGGAAGCCAAGACCACTGTTCAGGCTGATGGTCGGGCGCTGCGACGCACGCTGCGCCGACACCGCGATCTCGTTCGAGGCCACCAGATGCTGCGCCTGACGCACATTGGGATGCGCGTTGACCGCCTGCACCTTGACCGCATCAATGGATGCGGGCGGCGTGGGCAGGGACGACGGCGCCCTCAGACGACCCGCGCGCGACCCGACGGCGGCAAAATACTCTTCCTGCGCGCTGACCAGATCGCCACGGGCCACGGCCAGCAGGCTGCGGGCCGCCGCAAGACGGGCTTCGGCCTGCGACACGTCGGTGCGGGTGACTTCCCCCACTTCGAACCGGTCCTGCGCGGCGCGCAGTTCTTCGGACAGAACCCGCACGTTGTTTTCCCGCAGATCCACGGTTTCGACCTGCTCGATCACCCCGAAGAACGCGATCACGGCGCGCAGCAGGATCTGTTGTTCGATGCTCACAAGCCCCTGACGCGTGGCCAGCACGGCCTCTTTGGCCTGCGACACCGAGAGGCGGCTGGCGCCGCCATCATAAAGCAGCCACTGCGCGGTCAGACCAAGGTTGATCTGGCTGCTGTTGGGGTTGAGGTTGAAGCGCACCGCATCACCATCGGCGACGCTGCGCGTCGCGCTTGCGGTCCAGGACACGATCGGACGCAGCGCCGACAGCGCCACCGCCACATTTTCATCCGCAGCCCGCAGAAGGGCCCGGTTCTGCTCCAGAAGCCCGGAAGTATTGTAAGCCCCCACCAGCGCATCGGCCAGCGATTGCGACTTTGCCCCGCCGGGGGTCAGCGCGGCCAGCCCGATCGCTGCGCCCGCCATAAGGAATTTGAATCGGCTGAACCCTGTCGAGGTCATCTGTCCGCTCCTGCTCGTCCTGCGATATGCCACGCTGTTGTTGTTGTTCGCGACTTTGGGGGATCCTACCCCTGTTCCGCGCGCTCTCACAGAGAAAAGTTTGCCTTGGCCTCGAAACCGGGCAGAACGGGCGCCTCGGCGTTGAATTCAAAGCGCCAGCTCATGCCGTCCTTGAGCTTGTAGCCCACCCGGACCACGCCCAGGGCGCCTTCCATGAACAGGCAGGCAATGCGCCCGCCGGTCTTGAGCTGGTTGATCAGCGCTGCGGGCAGATCCCCGACCCCGCCCTGCACAAGGATCACATCAAAGGGCCCGTGCTCGGCCGCGCCTTCGGCCAGCACGCCGGTCTGCACGATGACATTGTCCGCCCCCGCATCCGACAGCAGTTCGGGCAGATCTTCGGCCCAGCTTTCGTTTTCTTCCAGCGCCACCACGGCTTCGGCCATGCGGGCCACCACGGCCGACGAATAGCCAAGCCCCGCCCCCACATCGAGCACAAGCTCATCACCGCTGAACGCCAGCGCATCCAGCATCTTGGCAAGCGTGCGCGCATCCAGCACCACGCGGCCATCGCCCAGCTCGACATGCTGGCCGGCATAGGCGGCCTCGCGTTGGGCATCGGGCACGAAGATCTCGCGCGGGACGCTCAGCATGGCGTCGATGATAGGGAATTTCGTGACGTCCTGCGGGCGGACCTGGGTGTCCACCATCATGCGGCGCCGTTCGGCGAAATCGGGCATGGCCAAACTCTTTTGCTCTTAGCTCAGGGCTCTTTGCCACACCTCGGGCGGTCCGGCAACGTCACGCGGCGGATTTCCCGTGATCGCGTCAAATCGCGCGCCCGGCGAACTGTTTCGCCATCGCAAAGCGGCCAAAGCCCCGGCCGCCTCCGCAAATATGCCACAGAACCGCTTGCGCATCCCGCGTGACGGGCGTATGAGCATCCAACACCACGGATGGCGAGTTGGCGGAGTGGTGACGCAGCGGATTGCAAATCCGTGTACACCGGTTCGATTCCGGTACTCGCCTCCATAAATCCAGTGTATTTCCCAAAAAATTTACACATCGACCACAACATGTAGTCGATCCACATCTGTACACAAATCGTACACAGTCCGCGCGCAGTTTTCCGCTACAAATTCCGTCCGCTTTCGCATACTGTATGTTAAACAGGCTGATGCGGGCAGCAGGGCGAAATGAGCTACGGCACAACAACGATAAATGTGCACAAGAAACTAAAGCTGGATAAGCGAGCTAACAGTGAAAACTGGTATGCGCGGCTGACGTTGGACAACGGCAAGCGCATTGTGAAGAGCACGAAGACGGACGACTTGGAGGAAGCGCGGGAACGCGCGCTTGAGTTGTACTACGACACGCAAGCTCGCATCAAAAACAACCTTCCCGCTCAAACCCGCAAATTCAAGCACGTCGCGGAATACGCCATCAAGCGGATGCAGGATGCAATGGAAAGCGGCACGGGCAAGCAAGCATACAAAGA
>JAOXSC010000075.1 GCA_025800215.1 Marinibacterium sp. | reverse complement strand
TCTTCTGCGGCGGGTGCTTCTGCTTCGGCCTCGGCATCGTCGCCCTCTTCGCCATCGTCGGATTTCAGAGCCGACGGGGCTGCGAGGTTGCAGATCACGAAGTCGCGGTCGATCGTGGGCTTGGCGCCCTCGGGCAGCTTGACGTCGCTGATGGTGACGGTGTCGCCGATATCCAGACCTTCGAGGCTGATTTCGATCACGTCAGGAATGTCGCCAGCGGTCACAAGCAGTTCGATCTCGTTGCGGACCACGGTCAGAACACCGCCACGGCGCAGGCCGGGGCATTCTTCTTCGCCGGTGAATTCAACGGGAATGAACAGGTTGATCTTGGTGGTGCGGCGCAGGCGCATCAGGTCCAGATGCGTCGGCAGGTCCTTGACCACGTCACGCTGCACGTCGCGGCAGATCACGCGGACGTCTTCGTGTCCTTCAACCTTGAGGTTGAACAGGGTCGACTTGAACCGGCCAGCTTTCAGCTTTTTGAACAGCTCGTTGAACGGCAGTTGAATCGGCAGCGGGTCGTTGTCGCCACCAAATACGATGCCCGGAACCATGCCTGCGCGACGCGCAGCGCGAGCGGCGCCCTTGCCTGTCCCCGCACGTTCCTGGGCTACAAGATCAGGAATCTCACCAGCCATGTCTATAATCTCCATCAGATAGGGCGGGCATCCTCCAAGGCTGTATGCCCGCGTGAAGCCGCGTCCTTAGACGGAATCGGATGAAAAGGAAAGGGACAATTGGCGCCCTGATCCGCAGGGGTGTTCGGCGGGGCGGGTGCCATCCTGAGTGGCGGGTTTGCCATCTGCCTTATGTGTGCGCCAGAGGCAATTGCGCCGCGGCCGGGGTCGTGCGGGATCGGGTGGGCATCGGGCATCGGTCGGCCACTGCTGGGCATGGATCAGGGGCCGGGTCATGGACGGATCAGAGGCGGATCAGATCTACCTTCCGCACGCCTCAGGCCCGCCTTGCAGCTACCTGGCGCCCGGTCGATGACGCTTGCCCTTCGGCACCAGCGCCTCCAAACCTGCTGGTCGATCCGAACCGGTCGAACCGGTCGCCCGAATGGCCCGTTAACCCAACCCGCGCATCACCGGAGCGCCCAGTTCGCGCCAGCCCATATCGGTCTGCAGATGCCCGCCCTGGGCGCGCACCTGCGCGTGCAGATCGAATTCCCTGGCCCGTTTGCGCCGCAGCAGATCGCGGGTGGCCGGTGTCAGATCTGCCGGACCACACGGCGAGACATTGCGCCGTTCCAGCGTGATCTCGCGTTCGAAGCGGGTATCAAGGAACGCCTGCAAGACGGTTGGATCCTCATAGGCGAACAGGTGATCGACCAGCACGCGGCCATGGCCCGTGACCATGTTCCACTGGCTGCCCACATCGGCAAATGGCGGCGGGTCGTCCGACAGCACCGCCTGCACGAATGTGTCAAAGCTGATGCCACGGGTGCTTTTGGGGTTGTCGGCATTGGCGGGGCGCGCCCGGTAAAGATACCAGCTGCGCAGCTGATCTTCGGGGGCGCGGATCACCGCAAAACAGTCTGGCCGACAATTCAGCGTGTCGGCCAGAAACGGCGCGATCCGGCGCCGAAAGCTCTGCGCCGGAATATGCTTGCGCTGGCGGGCAAAGCAGATGTCTGCCAGCGGGCGCAACGCGGCCTCGATCGCGGTGGTCCCGGTTTTGGGGACGGCGACAAAGGCCAGATGGAACTTGGAACACACTAACATGCCCCAAGCCTAGCGCGCGCAGGTTAGCATTCGCTTACTGCTGCCAGTGGCCTTCGAAATCCGACGGGATCAGCAGGTTGTGGCGCCCCAGATCGCGCACCGATTTCTGCCCGCAGAGTGCCATCGTGGTGTCGAGCTCTTTGTGGATGACATTCAGCGCGGTGGTCACGCCCTGCTGCCCCATCGCGCCCAGCCCATAGACAAAGGCCCGCCCGATCATGGTGCCCGTTGCCCCAAGCGCCAGCGCCTTCAGCACGTCCTGACCCGACCGGATCCCACTGTCGAGATGCACCTCAATGCTGTCGCCCACAGCATCCATGATGCGTGGCAGCATGCGGATCGAGCTAAGCGCCCCGTCAAGCTGCCGGCCGCCATGGTTGGACACCACGATGGCATCGGCGCCCAGCTTGGCGGCCATGCGGGCGTCGTCTTCGTCAAGGATGCCCTTCAGAATGACCTTGCCGTCCCACATGTCCATCAGCTTTTGGACCTTGCCCCAGTCCAGGCTGGGGTCGAACTGTTCAGCCGTCCAGGCGCCCAGTTGCGACGTGTCCGACACGCCCTGGACATGGCCCACGATATTGCCGAAATCACGCCGCTTGGCACCCAGCATCTCGATCCCCCAGGCCCATTTGGTCATCAGATTGGCGATGGTCCTGGGGGTCAGTTTCGGCGGCGCGGAGAGGCCGTTCTTCAGATCCTTGTGACGTTGCCCGAGGATCTGCAGATCCAGCGTGATCACCAGCGCCGAACAGTTCGCGTCCTTGGCCCGCTGAATAAGGCGGCTGACATAGTCTTCGTCCTTCATGGTATAAAGCTGGAACCAGAAGGGTTTGGTGGTGGCTTCGGCGACCTCTTCGATGGAATTGATCGACATGGTCGACAGTGTAAAGGGCACGCCAAAGGCTTCGGCGGCGCGGGCGGCCTTGATTTCGCCATCCGCGCTCTGCATGCCCGTCAGCCCCACCGGGGCCAGCGCCACCGGCATCGCCACGTCCTGACCGATCATCTGGCTGGCGGTGCTGCGCCCGGCCATATCCACCGCCACGCGCTGGCGCAGGCGGATCTTGTCGAAATCGCTGGTGTTGTCGCGAAAGGTCTGCTCGGTCCAGCTGCCGCTTTCGGCATAGTCATAGAACATCCGGGGCACCCGGCGTTCATAGATGCGCTTGAGGTCTTGGATATTGGTAATGACGGGCATTGGAGTGGCCTCTGAAATTGGGTAATTTTCCTTACCAATTTTTCAGATGCACTGCAATGAGTCGTGACGGGATCATAAAACAAAGCCGCCCCGCAGGTGCGGGGCGGTAAAACATGTCCGGTTGTTCTAGCGGGTACTAGGCGCTGTGGGCGCCGTCCGACAGGGTTTTGACAAAGGCCAGAACCTCGGATGCGGGTTTGCCCGCGCCGATCTGGCTGACAATGGCAGAGCCCACCACGGCGCCATCGGCGACGCTGGCAATCGCCCGCGATTTTTCCGGCGTGTTGATGCCAAAGCCCACGATCACCGGCAGGTCGGTGGCGGATTTGATGCTCGCAACCTCGGGTCCGACATCGGTTGCTTCGGCTTCGGCGGCGCCGGTGATCCCGGTGATCGACACGTAGTAGACAAGGCCCGACGTGTTCTGCAGCACGCGCGGCAGGCGCTTGTCATCGGTGGTGGGGGTGGCCAGACGGATAAAATTCAGCCCCGCCGCCTGCGCGGGCAGGCACAGTTCGTCATCTTCTTCGGGCGGCAGATCCACCACGATCAGCCCGTCGATCCCGGCCGCCTTGGCATCGACCAGGAACTGATCCACGCCGCGGCTGTAGATCGGGTTGTAGTACCCCATCAGAACGATGGGGGTGGTGTCATCGTCTTCGCGGAACCGGCGGGCGAGCTCGAGCGTGCGCGCCAGCGTCATACCCGCGTCCAGCGCGCGTTGCCCGGCCAGCCGGATGGTCGGGCCATCGGCCATCGGATCGGTAAAGGGCAGGCCCAGCTCGATCACGTCGACACCGGCGCCCGGCAGGCCCTTGACCACCTCAAGCGAGGTGTCGAAATCGGGATCGCCCGCCATCACATAGGCCACGAAGGCCTTGCGGCCCTGGGCGGTCAGTTCGGCGAATTTGGCGTCGATGCGGCTCATCGGGGATCCTTTCACGAATAGGTGCGCCCGGTGTGCAGAATGCCGACGCGAAAATCAATCCCAACCCTGCGCGGGGCCCCTGCGTCCCTTGCGCTGGCGGGCAGTGCTGTTAGAAGCACGGGGCAACAGAAAACGCCGGGATATGGGGGCCAGGATGGGCTTTAAGATGGGGATTGTGGGTCTGCCGAACGTGGGCAAATCGACCCTGTTCAACGCGCTGACCAAAACGGCGGCGGCGCAGGCGGCGAATTTTCCGTTCTGCACGATCGAACCCAATGTGGGCGAAGTGGCCGTGCCCGATGCGCGGCTTGATAGACTGGCCGGCATCGCGCAGTCGCGCCAGGTCATCCCCACGCGCATGACCTTTGTGGACATTGCGGGCCTTGTGAAGGGCGCCTCGAAAGGGGAAGGGCTGGGCAACCAGTTTCTGGCCAACATCCGCGAGGTCGACGCCATCGCCCATGTGTTGCGCTGTTTCGAAGATGGCGATGTGACCCATGTCGAAGGCCGCGTCGATCCTGTGGCCGATGCCGAAACCATCGAAACCGAACTGATGCTGGCCGATATCGAAAGCCTGGAAAAGCGGCTGCAGAACATCGTGCGCAAGGTGCGCGGTGGCGACAAAGAGGCCGTCCAGCAGGAACGCCTGATGAAAGCCGCGCTCGAGGTGCTCAATGACGGCAAACCGGCCCGTGTGGTGGACGTCGATGCCGAAGACGCCAAGGCCTGGAAGATGCTGCAGCTGCTGACCACCAAGCCGGTGCTTTACGTCTGCAACGTGGCAGAAGATGAAGCCGCCGAAGGCAACGCCCATTCTGCCGCCGTTGCCGCCATGGCGGCCGATCAGGGCAATGCCCATGTGATCATCTCGGCCCAGATCGAAGAAGAAATCAGCCAGCTCGAACCTGATGAGGCCGAGATGTTCCTGTCGGAAATGGGCCTGTCCGAGGCCGGGCTCGACCGTCTGATCCGTGCGGGCTATGACCTGCTGCATCTGGAAACCTATTTCACCGTCGGCCCGAAAGAGGCCCGCGCCTGGACCATCCGCACCGGCACCATGGCGCCGCAGGCCGCCGGTGTGATCCATGGCGATTTCGAAAAGGGGTTCATCCGCGCCGAAACCATTGCCTATGACGACTATGTGTCGCTGGGGGGCGAGCAGCCCGCCAAAGAGGCCGGCAAGATGCGTGCCGAAGGCAAGGGATATGTGGTTCAGGACGGTGACGTCCTGCATTTCCTGTTCAACACCTGATCCGGCGCGGGGCAATGCCTCGCCCGACGCACGCCCACCCGACGCGCGCCTGACCCGGCGCGCGTTTTTCGTTTGTGCGGGGGGCGGTGACGCGGCAAGCGCAGGTTGGTGACACGTGCAAAGGAATAGGCACGGGCTTTCGCCTGCACGATCTGATATGACACTGTGATGATGATCTGAATGCCATCCCGGTAGGGG
>JAOXSC010000061.1 GCA_025800215.1 Marinibacterium sp. | reverse complement strand
CGTGGCCACACCGCTCAGGTCGATATGGTCGCCGGTTGCGAAATCGTTCACCTGGTCGGCCCCGCCTGAGAACACGAAGACGTCGCTATCCGCACCGCCGATCAGCGTGTCATCGCCACTGCCGCCACGCAGCGTATCCTGACCAGCACCGCCATCGAGCCGGTCATCATCCGCGCCGCCCCACAGGTCGTCATTACCTGCAAGACCCAGCACGGTGTCGTTGCCCGCACCAGCAAAGGCCTGGTCATTACCAGCCCCGGCCCACAGCTCGTCATTGCCGCTCAGCCCCGACATCCGGTCATTGCCATTGCCCGCAAAGATCGTGTCATTGCCCTCGCCGGCCCATAGATGGTCATTGCCGCTGCCGCCGCTGATGTTGTCGTCATCGGCCTCGCCATAGACCGTATCGTTGCCGTTGCCGGCCCAGATCGTGTCATTGCCCCGACCGCCATGGATTTCGTCAGCCTGCGCACCCGCGCCGACCCGGTCGTTGCCATTGCCGGCCTCAATCGTATCCGCCCCGAGACCACCCCAGAGCTGGTCCGCCCCGCGGCCGCCATCAATGTCGTCATTGCCGTCACCGCCGGCGACAGTGTCATTGCCGCCGCCTGCAACGATCGTGTCATTGCCGGTATCGCCATTGAGCGCGTCCGCCCCCGAGGTGCCTTGTTGTGTGGTGCCTTCGGGTTGTGGCGGAAGTGGCGCAGGTTCCGGAGCAGGAGGTTCGGGATCAGGGTCGGGTTGCGAGCCGGGCAGGTCCAATTGCAACGGTGCCGAGCTGAGCGCAAAGTTCTGGGTGACGACCACCGCCTCGTAGCCTTTGTAGTTGCCAAGTTCGATCCCGATCCCGATCACTTCGAAATTGGGATTGAGGATATTGGCACGGTGCCCCGAGCTGTTCATGAGCGCCACATGGCGCTGATACACGTCGTCGAATATGCCGGGATCGCCGCGTTCGCTTTGCAGGGCAATGTTCTCGCCCCAGCTCCAGCTGCCGGAAAAGACAAATCCGGCATCTTCCATACGGTCATCGGGCCGCGAGCCATCCAATCCGGTATGGGAAAAGAAATCCTCGTCCAGCATATAGCGGCTGTAATCTTCCGCCGCATCGTTCAGACGCAGTTCCAGTTGCAGGGGATCGATGCCGCGGGACGTGCGTTCCGCGTTGATCAGATCCAGCATGTAGCGTTCGGCTTCACTTGCCTGTGACATGGTATCTCGCCTCTTTTTTTGCAGGCTTGGCACAGCCGGAGCGATCCCGGCAATTGGTTTGAAAATCGCCGGAACTCTGCCGCTCATATGCGGCGGCGATATGGCAAAAATTCGCCGGAAAAAGTGCAACTCGCCTTATTCCGGCGTGTTTTCACGCATATTTCGGGTGATTGGCCGGATTTCGCCGAAAAGGGCGGGGCTTTCAGTTTTCCCCAAACAGGTCGCGGGTAAAGATCTTGTCCGCTACATCCGCCAGCTCCGGCGCCTGCCGGTTGGCGATGATCAGGTCGGCGCGGGATTTGAACGTGTCTAGATCGCGCACCACTTCCGAGCCAAAGAACTGATCCTCCTCCAGCACCGGCTCGTGCACGATCACCTCGATACCCTTGGCCTTGATCCGCTTCATGATCCCCTGGATCGAACTTTGCCGGAAATTGTCCGAGCCCGCCTTCATCACCAGCCGGTAGACGCCCACCACCTGCGGCTTGCGGGCGAGGATGCGCTCGGCGATGAAATCCTTGCGGGTGCGGTTGGCATCGACCACCGCCTGCATCAGGTTTTGCGGCACGTCCGAGTAATTGGCCAAAAGCTGCTTGGTGTCCTTGGGCAGGCAATAACCGCCATAGCCGAAAGACGGGTTGTTGTAATGATCGCCGATGCGCGGATCCAGCCCCACCCCTTCGATGATCTGGCGGCTGTCCATCCCATGGGCCATGGCATAGCTGTCCAACTCGTTGAAATAGGCCACCCGCATGGCAAGATAGGTGTTGGCGAACAGCTTGATCGCCTCGGCCTCGGAGGCGTCGGTCAGCAGCACCGGCACATCCGCCGCCAGCGCCGCCGCGGCCAGCAGCGCGGCAAAACCCTGCCCGCGCGCCCCGCGATCTCCCACTACGATCCGCGACGGGTGCAGGTTGTCATGCAGGGCCCGGCCTTCGCGCAGGAATTCGGGGCTGAAGATTACCCGGTCGGTGTTCAGGCGCGCCGACAGGGCGCGGGTAAAGCCCACCGGCACGGTGGATTTGATCACGATGCTGGCATGGTCGTTGCAGGCCAGTACCTGCTCTACCACCGCCTCTACCGAGGACGTGTCGAAGAAATTGTTTTGCGGGTCGTAATTGGTGGGCGTGGCCACCAGCACCAGATCGGCATCGCGGCAGGCAGCGACCAGATCGGTGGTGGCGCTCAGATCCAGTGTCTCTTCGGTCAGATATCGCGTCAGATCAGGGTCTATGATGGGGTTTTGGCGGGCATTGAGCTGCGCCACGCGGGCTGCGTCCACATCCAGCGCGGTCACCCGGTGATGGCGCGCCAGCAGCACCGCATTGGACAGGCCCACATAGCCGATCCCGGCCACTGCGATATTTTGCTTGTCCATATAGCTGCCTCTGTCGTGGATGTGTTTTGACCTGTCAAATCATACAGGCAGCGCACCGGCAAGAGGCAGCCGGTGCGCACATGAAGAAATCCCCGCGCAAACCATTGCGCGGGGAGAAAATCTGAATTCACCCGGAGATGATGTCAGTTGCCGCCCGTCGTTGTTGTGGCGGTGCCACCACCACCACCGGCTAATGCGGCCGCGAGGCCAAGACCCAATGCCGCTGCCGCAGCGGGGCTGATCGTTGCAGCCGCACCGGTTGCTGTCGTAACCGGGAGGCCCGTTGACGGATTGTACAGAATCCCGGTGTTAGGATCGACCGCAAAACCCGTTTCCGGATCGATTGGAAAACTATCAACTGCAACTGGATCATCTTGAGCCACGGCCACCTGGCCTACGCTCAACATGGCGATGGTCAGCGCCAAAAATATCGGTTTCATAATTTACTCATCCCTATGAACATGAATCCCCTGCCTTTTTTGATACATCAGGACGGGGTATATTTCAATTCGCATTGCATGTGCAGCATGCCAACCTGTCAAGAGTTTTAGCGAACGGTCAGTCGTCTGAGCCGAATATATCCGATATGCGGTCCGGCCCACTGCCGCGATTGCCAGACGATATCGGCCGCCATGTCGACCCAGTAGTCGTTGACCACCTCGCCACCACCACCGACACAGCGGTGTTGCAGATGCCGGGTGGCGTGGCGCCGTTCGATGATCTCGATGGTCTCAGATCCCAGATCCACCAGCTCGCAGGCCAGGCTCAGCCGCACCTGCCGGTCATCCAGCGAACGGATCATCAGCACATGTTCGCCGCCGCTTGCGGGACCGGGGCGGCCTTCCGCCACCTGCACCGACCCCGACAGGATATTGCCCGCCAGCCCGCGGGTGGCGATCAAGACCCCGTTGCGGGTGCTCAGGCTGACATCGTCCAGCGATCGCCAGACCTCGACCAGCCCCGGCTGATCATCCTGCCGCACGGCGCTGCGATAGAGAAGCGCGTTTTGACCGGTGCGTTCCAGGCTGACATCGGCCAGCGTGCGGATTGTCGTATTCAAAAGCGCCCGTGTGATCGGGGTGCCACCGCCCGCAGTGCCCCCGGCCCGGCGCGCGGCGATCGCCTGCTGGCCCTCGCGGAGCAGTTCCAGCTCCAGCGGCGCTTTCTCGGTCCCGCCGCCACACCCCGTGAGCAGGGCCAGCGCGGCGCAGGCCGCCATATGGCGCAGATACCCCATCATTCCCAGAACCTCGGCCAGCTGTCGCGCAGCGCCTTGCGGTGGGCGGCGCGCACCGGGCCATGCAGCCGACCCGGAACAAAGACCCGCGCCCCGCCATCGCGCTGGATCGGGCGGATGGTGGTGCCGATGCTCTGCTGGCTGGGCTTGCCCAGAAACCAGTTGACCGGGATCGAGAACCGCACGCCCTTGTCGAAGCTGCCCTCGCCAAATTCTTCGGCGCTGGCGCTAGTCATGGTAAAGAACCCGCCCACCGACCAGCCATTGTTGAACACCCGGTCCAGCCCGAACGTGGCGCCGACATCGCCGGCCAGATAGCGGCCCACATCAACCTGCGCCAGAAAGCCGTTTTCAAAATCCATATAGGCCGAGGCATGGCCGGTCAGGATGCTGTAATCCTGAAACCCGAACTGCTGGTCGAAATCGCGTTTGACGGCGTAATTGGCCTCAACCCCCAGTGCCAGCAGGCTATCCACCGGCTTCCACAGCAATTCCCCCGACACCCCGCCATAGCCATATTCGAAATACCCGGTGGTGGCGCGGGCATAGAGGTCGGCGCCCGGGCGCCAGTATTTCGCCACGTAGAGATTGTTGATCGTGGTGTCGAACTGGGCATAGAGCACCTGATCGGTGCGCACCACCGGCAGGTTGCTGTCCGAGGTCCGGCCGCCGGCCACATTGCCCGCAAGGCGCTGGCGCAACGTACCTGCCACCACCCATCCCGGGGCCGGTTTATAGCTCGCACCCAGATCCAGCCCGACATCCATGCGCAAAGGCCGGTCAGGGTCGAAATAGGCCGGTGAGAAATACGGGGCCAGAAACCAGCTGAAGGCGGGATAGGTGCCGGGGGGTGCCGTGGCGGTTTGCGCCGCCTGCGTCGGGCTGTCGGTTATGGCGGTGACCGCCAGCATCGCATCGGCGGCCAGCGGGTCAAATTCCAACGCTTCCAGATCCGAGCGCCGCATCACCGTGGCCGACAGCCCCATGCCCTGCCAGACCGGCACCAGCCGGAAGGTCTCGACCGAGGCGGGCAGGACCTGTGCCATGGCCCGCGCGGCCCGCCCCAACGCGATCGCGTTGGACTGGTAGCGCAGGTTGCGGAACCGCAGCTCGGCCCGGTCCGCCGATAGATCAAGGCTCTCCAGCGTCAGACCTTCGGCGGTCAATACGGCGGCCAGCCTGTCCCGCACCCCCAGCGGGGCGGCCTCGGCTGTGGCCCATTGGGTGCCCCAGGCCTCGGGCGCGCTGGCCCGGTCTGGCCGTTGTGCCACCGCTTGCGGTGCCGGGCCGGTGCTCAGCAGACGGGGCGGATATTTCGGGTTCAGCTGGAACTGGGCGCTCAGGCCAAACTCGGAACCATAGAGGTAATAGGCCCCCAGACGGGTGCGCGGGGTCGCTTGGTATTCGACCCCGACATTCACGGAAGATTTGCGTTCGAACACATCCGAGGTTTCGGTTTCCAGAACATAGGCGTCCGAGGAATATTCCAGCTTCAGCCCCCACCTGTCATCCACCTGCCATTCAACCCCGGCAAATGGCGCGACAGGCCCGCGGAACCATTGATCGTAAGACAGCTCGCCCCCGGTATCGCCGGCGGTAAAGGTCGGGCGATCCCCGATGGTTGCGATGGTCCCGTGCGAGCCCAGCCGCCCCCATCCCAGACCCCCGGTCACTTTCAGCTGCCCGGCGTTTCCACGACC
>JAOXSC010000056.1 GCA_025800215.1 Marinibacterium sp. | reverse complement strand
GCCCTCACCGGTCAGACGACAGCGATTGCCCCGCAGCGCGCCAGAGAGCTTCTGGATCTGCACATCTGGGCCCGAGGGCAACAGAGCAAAACGCGTCGTGCTCTGCCCGGCCATCTGCTCCAGCGCCTGTTCCAGCCGCGCGCGGCGGGCATGGGCCATCAGGGCCAGCGCCAGATCGGTGATGGGGTCATCGCTCTGCCCCGGTTGCATCAGCCGGGGCGATGTGCCGGGCCCAAACGCATCCAGCACACCATCCCGCCCAACCAGCGCAAAACCGGTGCCATCCCAGACCACAGTTTGCGCGGCCTGATCGCTGATCGGCAGATCCAGCGCCGCCTGCAACGCCGCAACACCCCCAAACCGGTCCAGTTCGGCGCGAGCCTTCGGCCCAATGGCGATGCGGAACGACACATCCATCGCTTTGGTTGTCACCTCGGCATGGGTCACGCGTACGGTCGGATATGGCTCTAACAAGGTCAAATCAGCCTCGGTCGCGCGCAGGTCCGTGACGCGCGCAAGGCCCACCGCCTCGGTCGCGGTGAGGTCCGCATAAAGCGTTACCTCGCTGCCTTCGGTCAGATCTTGAAGCAGCCCGGCCTTCAGCACAGTGCCTTCAACCACGATCCGGCGCAGGGCCGGGGCATCGCCGCCAAACACGGGTTGACCGGCCATAGGCCCCTCAATCTCGGGCGTCTGGGCGGCCTGCCCGCCTTTGGTACGCAGCCGCTGGGCCACGGCCTGTGCCAGTTGGTCATAGCTGAGCGCAGGGACGTCTTGCAGCACGTTCACCAGATTGCGGGTAAAATCGCCATACCACTCATCCGCGCCCATCGGATATTCAAAGGCGCGCTGGTCCGATTGCGCAGCATAGAGAAAGACATAGTCGCCCGCAGTTTCCGTCGCCGTCGCGGTCGGGCTCACCTCTGCCTCGGGGATGTTCAGCGTTTCGGGCGCGATATAGCGGGCGCGGCCCGTGCCCTCGCCCACCGCGCGGAACCCAGTGGCAGAATGGCAGGCGTCGACAATGCCAACCACGCGCACGCCCTTGGCCGTGGCGCGGGCCACCAACGCGCCCAGATCATCATCGCGAATGGCGTTTTCCACCTCACCCAGCCCCCCATTCCAGGCGCCCGCATCGCGTGGCAGGAACAGTTCATCCGCGCCGCCCTGCTCATCCCCATCCTGATCGGGGGCCTGCGTGCCGTGACCGGAAAAGTAAAACAGAACCGTGTCGCCCGGCGCGCTTTCGTCAATCACGTGGGCGAACCGGTCCAGAATTTCGGATTTGGTGGGTGCGGCGGTCTGAACGTTGCCGGGAAGGGACAAACCCGGATCGCTGAGAACAACGATGTCCTCCGCCGCCACACCCCGACGCAGCAGCATGTCACTCATCAGCCGCACGTCATTCGGAGGACCCTGCAAATCGGCGTCCAGATGCAGGTAATCCCCGACCCCGACCAGAACGGCCCGCAACCTGCTCTGCATTGCGAGGCTTGGGGTGGCGAGGAGGACAAGCGCCACGATC
>JAOXSC010000055.1 GCA_025800215.1 Marinibacterium sp. | reverse complement strand
ATCGCGGCGCGCACCGGGTTGCCCACATGGCCGCCCTCGGCGCCTTCGGGCAGGTCGGTGGGCCAGACGCCACAGGCCACGCCCGCCACGCGGGTGGCAAAGATCCGGTTGACCCGGCCCAGCACCCCGTTCTGTTCATGGATCATCCGCGGCAGGCGCAGCAGCACCGCCGCCCCAAGCGCCGGGATCGACGGGTAGCCGCCAAAGCCCACCACCGCATCGGGCCGGTCGCGCCGCATGCCCATCGCAGCCTTGAGCACGCCGGCCGCGATGCGCGGGCCGACCATGGCCTTGGCCAGCAGCCCGCCCCGCGCAAAGGTGGCCGACGGCACGGTTTCGATCTCGGTCGCGTCCGGAAAACCGCCGGTATAGCGTGCGCCGCGCTCATCGGTGGACAGCTTCACCCGCCAGCCCCGCGCCAGCATGGTTTCGGCCAGAGCTTGCGCAGGGAACATGTGGCCGCCGGTCCCCCCGGCAGCAATCAGCAGCAAAGGCCGGGTCATCAGCGTCTCCTGAAATAGTCGCCCAGCTCGCCCTGAGGGCGGGTCCGGGTCAGTGCCAGCAGCATGCCAAGCGCAATCCCGCCCGCAATGAGGGACGAGCCTCCGTAGCTCACGAATGGCAGGGTCATGCCCTTGGCGGGCAGCAGCCGCACGGCCACGCCCATGTTGATCATCGCCTGCGCGCCGAACATGCAGGCCAGCCCGGTGCCCGCGAGCCGGATGAACGGATCGCGTTCCCGCGTCAGACGCAGCAGGGACCGGATCACGATGCTGGAATACAGCGCGATGATCGCCAGAACCAATACCAGCCCGTATTCTTCGGCCGCCACGGCAATGATGAAATCGGTATGGGCATCGGGCAGCGACCATTTCACCTGACCTTCGCCGACGCCGACGCCAAACAGCCCGCCTTCGCGGATCGCGTTGGTGGCATAGCCAAGCTGGGTGGTGGGGTCGACTTCGGTGCTCAGGAACCCGTCAATGCGCCGGGCAAAATGTTCGGAACTGGAATAGGCCAGCGTGCCCCCCAGCACCACCAGCCCGGCCATGATCACCAGCACCAGCATCGGCGCGCCGGACACGAAATACATCACGCCCCAGCCAAACAGCACCAGCGCCGCCTGCCCGAAATCGGGCTGCATCACCAATAGCCCCAGGATCACAAGGCACAGCGCAAAGGACCAGCTGGTGCCCGGAGGCCCGTGGATCTGCTGGCTGGCCGCCATCAGCCAGGCCGCCACGACGATGAAACCGGGCTTGAGGAATTCCGAAGGCTGCACCGACGCAAAGCCCAGCGAATACCAGCGCACCGCGCCCTTGCCGAAATCGGTGCCCAGAAACGGCAGCAGCGCCAGCGCCACGAAGGCCGCCAGAAACCCAACCACCGCCAGCCGCCGCACCAGCTGCGGCGACAGCATCGACACCACCAGCATCACGCACAGCGCCACACCGCCGAAAAACGCTTGTCGTTCCACATAGTGAAAGGCATCCAGCCCGTTGCGCCCCGCCAGCGGCGGCGAGGCCGCCAGACCCAGCAGCAATCCGATCACGAACAGCAGCATCACCGCGCTCATCGACCAGCGGTCGACCGTGCGCCACCATTTGGGAAGAATCGGATCGCCTGCGCGCGGCTCAACCGCGCCATATACCATTTCCGTCATGGGCCGCCTGTCACATCTGAAATACTGCTCTGCCCCTTTGCGGGGTCTGCGTGCGAGTCTACCGCACTTCGCCCCGCCGCGCCACAGCTTTGGCGGCAGCTGCACCCGCGTCACTGCGCGCCGGCGCGACGATCCTGCGCGCGCCTGCGCGACGAGCCTGCGCGCGGGTGCACGACGATCCTGCGCGCGGGTGCTTTAGCTTGGCCGCCAGACAGGATAGGACGCAGCGCATGAGCGATTTCAATACGATCATTCTGGGCGCGGGGGCCGCGGGCCTGATGTGCGCGGCCCATGCCGGGCCGGATGTGCTGGTGATCGACCACGCCCGCGCGCCGGGCGAAAAGATCCGCATTTCGGGCGGCGGACGCTGCAATTTCACCAACATGTATGCCGAGCCGGGGAATTTCCTGTCCGACAACCCGCATTTCTGCAAATCGGCACTGGCGCGCTACACGCAATGGGATTTCATTGATCTGGTCGGGCGTCACAACATCGCCTGGCATGAAAAGACGCTGGGGCAGCTGTTCTGCGACGACAGCGCCCGGCAGATCGTGTCCATGCTGGTGGACGAGATGACCCGCGCGGGCGCCGCGCTTTGGCTGTCCACATCCATCACCGGGGTGACGCAGCGCGACGGTTGGTTTCATGTCGACATCGACCGCGACGGCAGACGCCAAGCTCTGCGCGCGCGCAATCTGGTGCTGGCCACGGGCGGCAAATCCATTCCCAAGATGGGGGCCACGGGGCTGGCCTATGACATTGCGCGGCAGTTCGGGCTGCCAGTGACCGAAACGCGCCCCGCGCTGGTGCCCTTCACCTTTGGCGACGGGCGGTTCAAACCGCTCTCGGGCCTGTCGCTGCCGGTGCGCGCGCAGGCGGGGGATGCGTCCTTTGACGAAGCGATGCTGTTCACCCATCGCGGGCTGTCGGGGCCTGCGATGCTACAGATCAGCTCGTATTGGCGCGAAGGGCAGGAGATCGCGGTGAACCTGACGCCATCGGGTGATCTTTACGATCTGCTGCGTACGCAGCGGCAGGCCGGGGGGCGGCGGGCGCTGAGCACCGAGCTGGCGCGCCACCTGCCCGCCCGACTGGTCGACACGCTGAAAGAGCCGCTGGCGCTGACCGGCAATCTGGCCGATCAGTCCGATGCCCGCCTGCACGAGATCTGCGCAGCACTGGCCGACTGGCGGCTGACACCCTCGGGCACCGAAGGCTACCGCACCGCCGAAGTCACGCTGGGCGGCATCGCCACCGACGCGCTGTCATCGCGCAGCATGCAGGCCACATCCCTGCCCGGCCTCTATGCGATTGGCGAAGCGGTGGACGTGACCGGCTGGCTGGGCGGCTACAATTTCCAATGGGCCTGGTCATCAGGCGTTGCTGCCGGGCGCGCCATCGCGGGGCGCTAGGGACCAAGGTCCGGGCAAAGGCGGGCCAAGGGGGGGCCTCAGCCCTCCAAGGCCCGCGCGACCGCCTCGGCAAAGGCGGTGCCGCGCTGTTCGAAATTGTCATACTGGTCAAAGCTGGCCGCCGCAGGCGCCAGCAGCACTGTATCGCCCGGTTCGGCATCCGCCACGGCACGGGCAACGGCCAGATCCATGTCGGTGCAGATCTCGGCCTCGACATCCAGCTGCATGGCAAAACCTGCGGCTTCGCGCCCGATCACATAGGCTTTGCGCACCGCGCCGGTCTGGCCATGCAGGGCCGACAGGCCGCCTTCCTTTTCCAGCCCGCCACAAATCCAGCGGATCGCGCCAAAGGCACCAAGCGCGCGCACGGCGCTGTCCACATTGGTGGCCTTGCTGTCATTGACATAGGTGACCCCGCCCGCCTGCGCGATGACCTGGCTGCGATGGGGTAGACCGGGATAGCTGGCCAGCCCCGCTTCGATCACGCGCGGAGCCAGCCCCAGAGCGCGCGCCACCGCATAGGCGGCACAGGCGTTCTGATGATTGTGTGCCCCCGGCAGCCCGGTGATCGGGCGCAGGTCGATGGATGCGATCTGTTTGCCTTTGCGGTATTCGCTCAGGAACCCTTTGCGGGCGAACACCTGCCAGCCGGGGCCCGACAGTTTCTGCCCCGATGACACCCGGATGACCCGGTCGTCGGTGGGCCCTTCGGACAGCTGATTGGCCAGGTAGCGGCCCTCGGCCTCGTCCACGCCGACCACGGCGCGGTCCGGGCCGCCTTCGGCAAAGAGCCGGCGTTTGGCCGCAAAATACCCCCCCATGCCCGCGTGCCGGTCCAGATGATCCGGCGACAGGTTGGTGAAGACGGCAATGTCCGGCGTCAGGGCGCGGGCCAGATCGGTCTGATAGCTCGAAAGTTCGAGCACGATCACATCGCCATCACCGGGCGGATCAAGATCAAGCACCCCGCGCCCGATATTGCCCGCCAGCTGCGCGGGGTGACCCGCACTTTCCAGCAGATGGTGGATCAGCGCCGATGTGGTGGATTTGCCGTTCGATCCGGTCACCGCCACCACGCGCGGCGCGGTGTCGAAGCGGTCCCAGTCGCGCGTTGCGACCGACCGGAAAAACAGCCCGATGTCATTGTCCACCGGCACGCCCGCCACAAGGGCGGCGGCCACCACGCGGTTGGGTTCGGGATAAAGATGCGGGATGCCGGGCGACACGATCAGCGCATCCACCCCGTCAAACGCCCCCGGCTTGCCCAGATCACGGCAGGCAAAGCCTTCGGCTTCGGCGCGGTCGCGGGCGGCGGGCATGTCGTCCCAGCAGATCGGCTTGGCCCCGCCTTCGCGCAGGGCGCGCGCCGCCGACAGGCCCGAGCGCCCCAGCCCCAGCACCGCGATCGTCTGTCCTTGGCATCCTTGTACGGGGATCATGGGCTGCGCTCCTGTCGTCTGTGGCGTTGGCCCACCCTGTACAAGGCGCGCGCCAGATTGCAAGAGATGCGCCGCCCCGGCCCGTCAGCTGAGCTCTTGCACCGTCTCGAACACCTCGAGCACCGGCGGGGCAAGATAGAGATGCGCATTGCCGCCCGCGCCCTTGTGGGCCATGCGGAACGCCTCGGACCGGGTCCAGGCTTCGAATGCCGCCTTGTCGGTCCAGGTGGTGTGCGACGCATAAAGCACGTGATCATCGGACTGCGGCCCGCGCATCAGGTGAAAGGCGATGAAACCGGGCACGGTCTTGAGCTGGCTGTCGCGGCGCTTCCAGACCTCTTCAAAGGCATCCGCGTGCTCTGTGACAACCTTGAAGCGGTTCATGGTCAGATACATGTCGTGTCTCTCTGGCATTGGCGCCCGAATTTGGGCATTGAATGATGCAATGCGCGCACAGTTTCATCAGCGGGGATGACATGCAACTCTTTGTGGGTCTGGGAAATCCGGGGGCCAAATATGCCCACAACCGGCACAATATCGGCTTTATGGCGCTCGACCACATCGCCCGGGATCACGGGTTCGGGCCGTGGAAATCCAAATTTCAGGGCGTCATCAGCGAAGGCCGTCTGGGCCGCGACAAGGTGCTGTTGCTGAAGCCCGAAACCTTCATGAACCGCTCGGGCCAGTCGGTGGGTGAAGCGATGCGGTTCTACAAGCTGACCCCGCAGGACATCACCGTGTTCCATGACGAACTGGACCTCGCCCCCGGCAAGGCACGCCACAAGACCGGCGGCGGGCATGCGGGCCATAACGGGCTGCGGTCGATCCATGGGCATGTGGGCGATGCCTATCACCGGATCCGTCTGGGGATCGGGCATCCTGGCCGCAAAGAGGCCGTGCCGGGCTATGTGCTGCATGACTTCCCCAAGGCGGACGACGTCTGGCTCGAAGATCTGCTGCGCGGGATTTCCGACGGCGCGCCCCATCTGGCCGATGGCGAACCGGGCAAGTTCATGAACGCGGTGTCGCTGCGCACCGCGCCGCCACGATCCTCCGGCGGGGCCCGCACGAAACCGCAGGCCAAGACGGTCCCTGATCCGGCCCCTGCGGCGGATGAGAGGTCGCCGATGCAGAAACTGATGGACAAGTTCCGGTGACCCTGCGCGCGGCCTTTCGTGCTCAGGCCGCATCCTGTGCCGCGCTTGGATCGCCCTTCATGGAGCGCCTGCTGACCGGGCTGGCCGAACACTGGCCCGAAGGCGGGGCCGTGGGTCGCTATTTTGCAACCTTCACCGGTGATCTGGGCAGCCACGGCGCGTCGCTGCCGCTGCGTCTGGCCGGCGGGCTGCATGCGCTGGTTCTGAGCGGGCAGGATCCCGATCTGGCCGCCTGCTATCCGCCGCATGCCTGTGACGATGACAGCCTGATCCGCGCTGCCCTGGGCGCAATGGCGCGTCACGGCGATGCTCTGGTTGCGTGGTGCGCCACCCCACCCCAGACCAACGAGGTGCGCCGCAGCGCAGCCGTGATCCCCGCCGCGCATCTGCTGACGCAACGCTTTGGGCTACCGCTGATCTGTTCCGAACTGGGGGCCAGTGGCGGGCTCAACCTGATGTGGGACCGCTATGCGCTGGATCTGGGCGGCCAGCGGCTTGGCCCGGATGATCCAGCGCTGACGCTGGCGCCCGAATGTCGTGGGCAAACCCCGGCCATCTGCACCCCGCAGGTGGCGGAGCGGCGCGGCGTCGATCTGAACCCGCTGAACGCGCACCATCCGGATGATGCGCTGCGGCTGCGGTCGTATCTGTGGCCCGATCAGGCGCATCGCATGGCGCTGACCGATGCCGCCATCGCGGTGCAGGACGCCGCCGTGGATCGCGACGATGCCATAGACTGGCTGGAGCGGCGGCTGGCCACACCGCATCCGGGCCATCTGCATCTGATCTATCACACCGTGGTCTGGCAGTATCTGCCCGACCCTCTGCAGGCGCGCGGCAGCGCCCTGATCCAGGCCGCAGGCGCGGCGGCCACCGACACCGCCCCTCTGGCCTGGCTGTCGATGGAAGGCGACGGGCAGGCATATGGCGCTGCGTTAACCTTGCGGATCTGGCCCAAAGGCGAAACGCTGAGCCTGGGGCGCGCCGATTTTCACGGGCGCTGGATCGACTGGCAGGCCGGAGGAGGCTGAGCCGGACCGATCAGGACCAACATGGGAGGAAGAGACAAGACATGCGGACATTCGGGAAATGGCTGGGGCGGATCCTGCTGGCGCTGGCACTGGCGGTTCTGGTCGTCGGGGTCTGGAAACGCGAAGAGCTGACACGCCTGCGCGCCGTCATGACACTGTTTGACGAAGACCGCATCGTCGGCAATTTCAGCAATATGGGCGCGGCGTTTCTGACCACCGACATGCCGCGCGGCGATGGCCCGGCAAGCCCGTTGCCACAGGGCGACCCGATCACCCTGCCGGACGGCACTGATGACTGGCTGGCCGAGCGTTCGGTCACATCCCTGCTGGTGCTCAAGGATGGCCAGATCGTCTTTGAAGACTACTACCAGGGCACATCACCCGATGATCTGCGCATCAGCTGGTCGGTGGCCAAAAGCTATCTGTCGGCCCTGACCGGGGTGCTGCTGGCCGAAGGCGCCATCGACAGCCTGGACGATCCGGTGACCAAATACGCCCCTGCCCTTGCAGGCACCGGGTATGACGGGGCCAGCATCCGCAATGTGCTGAACATGTCGAGCGGGCTGGTCTTTGACGAAGACTATTTCGACTTCAATTCCGACATCAACCGGATGGGGCGCGTGGTGGCGCTTGGCCAGACGCTGGACGGGTTTGCCGCAGGCTATACCGAAACCTTCGCCGCACCCGGTACCGAATGGCAATATGTGTCGCTCGACACCCATGTGATCGGCATGGTCCTGCGCGGGGCCACCGGCCGCGACATCCCCGAACTGCTGAACGAAAAGATCCTTCTGCCGCTGGGGCTGGAACAGGATGCCACATATCTGACCGATGGCGCGGGGGTGGCCTTTGTGCTGGCGGGGCTCAACTTTACCACCCGCGACTTTGCCCGCTTTGGCCGGATGGTCGAACAGGATGGCATGCAGGGTGACCAGCGCGTTCTGCCCGAAGGCTGGGTGGCCGCATCCACCGCGCCATCGGCCCCCACGGAACCGGGCAAGATCGGCTATGGCTATCAATGGTGGATCCCTGCGGATGCGGGCGAATTCATGGGGCGTGGCATCTACGGCCAGTACCTTTATATTGACCAAGAGCGCGATCTGGTGATCGTGCTGACAGCCGCCGACCGTGCATTCCGCCAGCCCGGCGTCGGCGAAAGCTATATCGACACGCTGCGCCGGATCGGCGACGCCGCCACCAAAGGAAGCTGATGACGCCTGACGCATCCATCAACATTCTGGGCGGGGCGCTTGCGCCCTGCTCGCACGATCCCGTCACCGGGTTTTTCCGGGACGGGCACTGCAACAGCTGCGCCGAAGATCACGGCAGCCACACGGTGTGTGCCGTGATGACGGCCGAATTCCTGGCCTATTCGAAATATGTGGGCAACGACCTGAGCACGCCGCGGCCCGAATTCCACTTTGCCGGGCTGAAACCGGGGGATCAGTGGTGCCTGTGTGCGGGCCGCTTTCTGCAGGCCCATGACGAAGGCTGCGCCCCCAAGGTGCGGCTGGCGGCAACCCACCAGCGCGCGCTTGAGATCGTGCCGATCGAGGTGCTGCGCGAACACGCCGCCCCCGAATAAGCGTCAGGCCCGGCGCCAGACCGGGAACGGATCGGGCAGCACGGGCAGATCTTCGGGGCCTGCGGCGGCATCTTCGGGCAACAGGGCCGCATCAAGGCTGGAGCGGAGCGCGGGCCAGTCGATCCCCGACCCGATGAACACCAGTTCCTGACGCCGATCGCCCCACGGGTCGGCCCAGTGGGCGGCCAGATAGGCGCGGCCCGCCTCGTGATCGGGCCAGCGATCCTGCGGAACGGTGGCCCACCAGGTGCCCAGGGGCGCCACCGATGACAGCGCCCCGGCCAGCGAAAATTCGGCCACCCAGTCAGGCCGCGTGGCGATCCAGAAATGGCCCTTGGCGCGGATCACGCCGGGCATGTCCCCTTCGAGCACGGATTTGATCCGCTCGGGGACAAAGGGGCGGCGGGCGCGGTACACATAGGATGTCACACCGTATTCTTCGGTCTCGGGCGTATGGTCGGCATAGCCGTAGAGCTCTTTGGCCCACATCGGATGCGCATGGGCACGGTCGAAATCGAACAGGCCGGTGGCCAGAATATCGGTGGCCGCCACATCGGACTGGTTGGTTTCGATGATCCGCGCATCGGCATTGAGGCTGCGAATGATCCGGCGCGCGGCATCGGTGCGGTCCGGGCCCGCATCCGCCACCTTGTTGAGCACGATCACATCGGCAAATTCGATCTGGTCGGTCAGCAGATGCACCAGCGTCCGGTCATCTTCGGGGCCCATGGAATCGCCACGATCCTGCAGGAAATCATGGCTGGAATAATCCTTCAGCAGGTTCACCGCGTCGACCACCGTCACCATCGTATCCAGCCGCGCCACATCCGACAGGCTGGCGCCATGCTCATCGCGGAATTCAAAGGTGGTGGCCACGGGCAGCGGCTCGGAAATGCCGGTGGATTCGATCAGCAGATAGTCGAACCGCCCTTCGCCCGCCAGGCGCCGCACCTCGGCCAGAAGATCGTCGCGCAGCGTGCAGCAGATGCAGCCGTTGGACATCTCGACCAGCGTTTCATCGGTTCGGCTCAGCTCGGTTTCGGCGCGCACCAGATCGGCGTCGATATTCACCTGCGACATGTCATTGACGATCACCGCGACCCGGCGCCCGTCGCGGTTGTTGAGCACCCGGTTGAGCAGCGTCGTCTTGCCTGCGCCCAGAAACCCCGACAGGACGGTGACGGGCAGGCGTGGGTCTGGTGTGGTCATCTTGGATCTCCGATGGGCGAATTCTGAAGTGCGATGTTATAACATTACATTTCCTAGACGCAACCACACCGTGGCGCCCACAATAGGATGCCTACTGACCAGAATGTGAGCCGCCGTGCCCCCGCGCCGGCATGCACGGGCCCACCACGCACCGCTGCACATCTGTCCGCACACGGGAAATCACAGCAGCGTCAATGGCTTCACGATTTTTCGCGACAGGGTTAACAACCGTCATTGGTCAAGCGCCAAGCCGCGCTGCTACGGCCTCTGCATCGGGGTATTCCGAATTACGAGGAGAAACTTATGACCGACCTTCGCATCACCGTGAAAAACACGTCCGAGATCGGCGGAACCTTTTTGACACCTGTCTATTTCGGTTTTCATGACGGCAGCTTTGATCTGTTTGACCTGGGCGAAAGCGCCTCGGCCGGGCTTGAAAGCCTCGCCGAAGACGGCTCGCCCGCAGCACTGGCGGCCGAACGTCTGGCCGCAGATGCCGACAGCCAGGGGCTGGTGGTCACGGGGGACGCAGGCCCGGTCGCCACACAGGAAACCACGTCGGGCACGATTTCGGTGAACGGGGCATCGAACGGGTTTGTCAGCTTTGCCTCGATGATCATCCCGTCAAACGACGCCTTCATCGGCACCAATGATGCCATCCGCCTGTTCAACGGGTCGGGCGATTTCATCCGCGAACAGACCATCACCATCGACGGCAGCAACGTCTATGATGCCGGGACCGAGGTGAACACCGAACTGGACGCGGCCTTTATCAACCAGACCGGCCCCAATACCGGCCTTGATGAAAACGGGGTCGTGCATCTGCATCCTGGTTTCAACGGATCCGAAGGCAACCCCGTGGGTGACGGCGACCAGATCATTCTGGGCGGCACCAACGCGGCCGGGGCGGCCATCACCGAAGAAGCGGATTTCACCCGCGACGGCGCCCAGATCGCGGAAATCCACATCAATACCGTTCTGGAACATGACGGCACCGCCGGACGCGACGTGATCCTGGGTGGTCGCGATGACGATCTTGTGGACGCAGGCGCAGGCAATGACATCATCCTGACCTATCGCGGCTGGGACGTGATCGACGCAGGCGACGGTCAGGATCTGGTCTATGCCGGTTCGGGCGACGACCTGATCACGGGTGGTTCGGGCAATGACACGCTGTATGGCGGCACCGGCGATGACACGTTCCTGTTCGCCCAGGGCGACGACATCGACCGGATCGCGGATTTCAACCGCCGTGGCGACGACACGCTGGCGATCGCCGTCGACGGCATCGACAGCTACGAAGATCTGCTGGAAACCGCGCGCGAAGTTGGCAATGGCACCCGGTTCGAATTCGATGGTGGCGACACCCTGATCCTGCGCGGCGTCGGCCTTGATGAGCTCAGCGCCAGCGACTTTACCTTTGTCGAAAGCGATTACCTGATCGCCTGACGACTGCGGGCGAGGCGCGCCAGCGCGCCTTGCCCCACCTTTCGCGGCACCGCCGCGCCCGGACGGTCCTGTACCGCAGCCGATCCCACCCCCACCATCTGCGTCAGCCCCGCTGCCCCGACCGACCCGTCGGTCATACGTCGCGTCATGGCCCGGTTGACGTAACTACCCCCTGCCCGCTGCGTTGACGCGAAGGCGCACCTTCTTCGACACTCAACGCGGGAGTAGGAGACCCGTTGGGAGGAAATAATGGGACTTTTCGATTATCGCGGCCAGGACGGCCGCGGGCTGGTGCAGGATTCCCTGGACCTGATCAACTACAGCTATCACGGGCTGTTTGAAGGCGAACGTGAACGGTATCAGGCAGATGGGTATCTGTCGCTGAGCCTGCTGGAAACCGGCATCAACACATTGATCGGAGGCGACGCCGAACCGCGCAACGATGCAGCGGTGGCCGACGTCACGGCAGCCGGCTGGACCATCCTGACGGCCACCGATCTGGGCCTGCCGGCCGACCGGGCGGATGAATTCCACACGTTCAACGGCCAGACGTCGCAGTTCCAGAATGCGCAGGCCGATGTGCTGGCCAAGTATGACGATCAGGGCAACATGACCCAGATCGGCTTTGTGATCCGGGGCACATCGGGCCCGATCGACAACCTTGTGGGGGACACGGTTGGTGACGTTCTGGACTATCTGGAGTTCCTGTCCAGCCACCCCAACTACACGATCGAAGCGTTTTCGGATGTGCTCGAAGCGGTGCGCGATCTGGCGGTGGCCAACGGGCTGGACGGGTCCGACGTGCTGGTCACGGGCCATTCGCTGGGCGGTGGCGCCACCACCAACATGGCCGAAAACAGCCACACCTTCCTGGACGGGTTCTTTGTCGAATCGAATTATGTCGGGGTGGCCTCGCATTACGTGGCCGAAGACGGCAGTTCCGTCCTGTCGAACGGCGCCGAAGTCATGAGCTTTGACTTTGAAAACGATCCCGTCGGCGCGGCGGTGGCCAACGGCCTGCCCTATCTGCTGGGCAATGACACCAATTTCGAATTCAGCACCGACAACATCGTGCTGTTCAACGATCTCTATGACACGCCGGTCTTTGCAGGCGGAGGAGAGCTGATCAACCTGCTGACATGGTCGGCGCATCTTGATCACGGCTACATGAACGCATTCGGCCAGATCTCGGGGTCGGAATTCTATGACGAAATGAGCCGTGACAGCCTGATCATCGTGGCGGATCTGTCCGACGCGCGGCGCGACAGCACCTGGGTCGAAGACATCCCCCTTGCCCTGACATCGACCGGCCACTACGGCGATGCGGCCTTTATTATCGGATCGGATTTCGATGACAAACTGCGCGGCAACTCGGCCGGGGACACGATCGAAGGCTTTGACGGGAACGACTGGATCAAAGGCGAAGGCGGTGACGACCGGCTGCTTGGCGGCAATGGCAATGACCGCATCGAAGGCGGCTGGGGCGACGACACCATCCGCGACGGTGCGGGATCGGATGTGCTGGAAGGCGGCTGGGGCGATGACGTCTTTGTGCTGGACCTGGATGGACAGACCGACCGGATCACCGATTTCGACGAAGGCGACGACCTGATCGACCTGTCGGGCTGGGGGGTCACGTCGGTCAATCAACTGTCGATGTCGCGCACCGGCTTTGGCGAAGTCACCGTGCGCTACGGCGCCGAAACCCTGGTGGTCGAAGAAGACGTGCCATGGTTCTGGTTCAGCCTGGAAAGCAACGACTTTATCTTTGCCTGATCAAAGGCCCAAAGAAAAACCCCCGGCGCTGGACCAGCGCCGGGGGTTCGCAGTCAAGCCACAGGGCGCGGGTCAGCCCGCCTCGCGCCCTTCGGTTTCGGACATGTCAAAGCCCAGATGCTTGGCGACCGTAAATATGTCCTTGTCACCGCGCCCGCACATGTTCATGCAGATCAGGTGATCCTTGGGCAGTTCGGGCGCGATCTTCATCACATGGGCCAGCGCATGGCTGGGTTCGAGCGCGGGAATGATCCCTTCGAGCGTGCAGCACAGCTGGAACGCCTCAAGCGCTTCGGCATCGGTGATCGACACGTATTTGGCCCGGCCAATGTCATGCAGCCAGGCATGTTCCGGCCCGATCCCCGGATAGTCGAGCCCCGCCGAAATCGAATACCCTTCGAGGATCTGACCGTCATCGTCCTGCATCAGATAGGTGCGGTTGCCATGCAGCACGCCCGGGCGCCCGCCCGTCAGCGACGCGCAATGCTCCATCTTGTCATTGACGCCCTTGCCACCGGCTTCGACGCCGATGATGTTCACCGTGGTGTCGTCAAGGAACGGATAGAACAGCCCCATCGCATTCGACCCGCCCCCGATGGCGGCGATGATGGTATCGGGCAGACGGCCTTCGGCGGCGTTCATCTGCTCTTTGGCTTCCTTGCCGATGATGGCCTGGAAATCGCGCACCATGGCCGGGTACGGGTGCGGGCCCGCCACCGTGCCGATGCAGTAGAACGTGTCGCGCACATTGGTCACCCAGTCGCGCAGCGCGTCATTCATCGCGTCCTTGAGCGTGCCCCGCCCGCTGGTCACCGGGATCACCTCGGCGCCCAGCAGCTTCATGCGGAACACGTTGGGGGCCTGACGTTCCACGTCATGGGCGCCCATATAGACCACACATTTCAGGCCGAACTTGGCACAGACCGTGGCGGTGGCCACACCGTGCTGACCGGCCCCGGTTTCGGCGATGATCCGGGTCTTGCCCATGCGGCGCGCCAGGATGATCTGGCCCAGCACGTTGTTGATCTTGTGCGCGCCGGTGTGGTTCAGCTCGTCGCGCTTCATATAGACCTTGGCACCGCCCAGATGCTCGGTCAGGCGCTCGGCGAAATAGAGCGGGCTGGGTCGGCCGACATAATGGGTCCACAGATCGTTCATCTCGGCCCAGAAGGTGGGATCGGTCTTGGCCTTTTCGTATTCCTCTTCCAGGCTCAGGATCAGCGGCATCAGGGTTTCGCTGACAAAACGCCCGCCAAACAGACCGAACCGCCCTGTTTCATCCGGGCCGCTCATGAAAGAGTTGAAAAGATCATTTGCCATCCGAACCTCCATGGATCTCGCCCACCCGTCTTAGGGGGCGCGCCGGGGATTTACCACGCAAAAAACCCCGGCAATCCGCCCGTGACGCACGGGTCCAAAGGACAAAAGGTCAAAGGATCGGCACAGGCTCTGACCGCGCGGCGGCCACAAAGGCCGCGATCCGGGCCGGATCCTTGACGCCGCGCGCGGCTTCGACGCCTGACGACACATCGACCTGGCGCGCCCCGGTGGCCCGGATCGCTTCGGCCACGTTGGACGCATCAAGCCCCCCGGCCAGCATCCACGGCTTGCGCCAGTATTTGCGCCCCGCCAGCAACCGCCAGTCAAAGGCCAGCCCGTTGCCGCCCGGCAGTTCCCCGCCCCTGGGCGGTTTGGCGTCGATCAACAGCTGATCGGCCACCTCAGAATAGATGTCTATGGCCGCCAGATCCGCCGCGTCGCCCACCGACACCGCCTTCATCACCGGCAGACCGTGGCGGGCACGGATCTCGGCCACGCGGTCCGGCGTTTCGGCCCCATGCAGCTGCAGCATGTCCAGCGGCACCTGCGCCAGCAGCGCATCAAGAAACGCGTCATCGGCATCGACCACCAGCGCCACCTTGCACAGACCCACCGGCGCCCCAAGCGCCAGCGCGCGGGCCTGCCCCAGATCCACATGGCGGGGGGATTTTTCAAAGAACACGAACCCACCATAGCGCGCACCGGCGCGCGCCACGGCATCCACATGCTCTGCGGTTTTCAGCCCGCAGATCTTGACCTGAATGTCAGCAGACATGGGCGGGCTCAGCGGGCCTCTTCGAGCAGGGCAAGGATCTCATCCTTGTCCTTGTGTTTTTCCTGCTTGAGCTTGGCCACCTCGCGTTCCAGCTTGCGCGCTTCACGCGCCGACACGCTGGCCTGGCGGCGATGCTTGTGCTCGCGCAGCCATTCGAAGATGTAGCCAAGCGCCAGCCCGATGGCGACGCCGATCAGCATGATCATGAACAGCGGCAGCGAAATGCTCCAGTTGAACCCGATCAGCCCGGCCAGCCGGTCGGTCATCAGCTGCACCGTGACCACCTGCAGATTGGCCATGGTAAAGGACACCAGCAGCACGATCAGCACGACCACGATAAAAAGCTTGATATAACGCATCACTCCGCCTTTCCGTTCAGCCGGTCGCGCAACAGTTTCCCGGTCTTGAAGAAAGGCACATGCTTTTCTTCAACATGCACGGCTTCGCCCGTGCGCGGGTTGCGACCGACTCTCGCGTCGCGTTTTTTCACAGAAAAGGCGCCAAATCCACGCAGTTCGACACGATCGCCCCGCGCCATCGCATCGGTGACCTCTTCAAAGACCGTGTTCACGATCCGCTCGACATCCCTTTGATAAAGATGTGGATTTTCATCTGCGATTTTCTGGATCAGCTCTGACCGGATCATGAAAGTCCCTCCAAGGCCGCTGCGCCAAATGCGCACAGCAGCATCCCACCGTTTCGCTTAACTATATATAAAAAAGCCAAAATCCCAAACCAGAACTGCCCCGGCAAGCGGTTTTTTTGGGTCAGACCGCAACCGCGCGGCAGCTTTGCGATATCTGCTCAGGATCGCATCCCCCCTTTGGCGCTCTGCACAAGCGATCATCACCGCCCAAAGCCCCCGCACCACCGCCCGCCCCCGAATGTCCCCTCCCCCCAAGGGGGAGGGCCAGGGAGGGGGGCAAAGCCTCGTGCAAAGGCACCGCAGGGGCCTTTTCCGGGCGATCAACGCCCGCCCTCTTTCTTCTGCCAGGACCCCATGCCACAACTGCGCCATGTCCAGACTGACCACACCGGATGGCCACCCGATCAGCCGCTTCACCTTTGGCACCATGCAGTTCGGCGGGCGCGCCGATGCGCAGGCGTCACGCCAGATGTTCGATCTTTGCCGCGCGGCGGGGATCACCCATTTCGACACCGCGTATGCCTATACCGACGGCGCGTCCGAAACGCTGCTGGGGCAATTTGCACGCACCGAGCGTGACCGGCTCTTTATCGCCACCAAGGTGGGCTATGTGGGCGGCGCGGGGCGTGACAATCTGCTGGCGCAGTTCGACGTCTCGCGCAAACGGCTGGGGATGGACAGCGTCGATCTGCTCTATCTGCACCGGTTCGATCCCGACACCGATCTGGGCGAAACGCTCGACACCTTTGCCACCCTCAAGGCCGCCGGGCAGATCCGCTATCTGGGCCTGTCGAATTTCGCCGCCTGGCAGGTCATGAAAGCCGCAGCCCTGGCCCGCAGCTTTGATCTTCGCATCGACGCGCTGCAACCGATGTACAACCTCGTCAAACGCCAGGCCGAGGTGGAAATCCTGCCCATGTGCGCCGATCAGGGCATCGCCGTGCAGGCCTATTCCCCGCTGGGCGGCGGGCTGCTGTCGGGCAAATACGCCCATGGCGGCGCGGGCCGGCTGACCGAAGACGCACGCTATGGCCGCCGCTATGGGCCTGACTGGATGCATGGCACCGCAAAGGATCTGGCGCGCATCGCAGCCGACGCCGGTCACGACCCCGCCACCCTGGCGGTGGCTTGGGTGGCGGCGCACCCCACCGCACCATCGCCCATCATCTCGGCCCGCACGCCCGGCCAGCTTGGACCGTCGCTGGATGCCCAGGGGTTCGACATGGCCCCCGCCCTTTACCGACGGCTGAGCGCGCTCAGCCCCACCCCGCCCCCGGCGACCGACCGGATCGAGGAACAGAACCAATGATCGACTTTCTGGTGATCGGCGGCGGCATCGCCGGGTTGTCGGCAGGCGCGCGCCTGAGCGAGCTGGGCTCGGTGGTGCTGCTCGACATGGAAGACGCGCTTGGCTATCACACCTCCGGCAGATCCGCGGCGACGTTCGAACCCAATTACGGCGCCCCTCCGGTGCAGGCGCTCAACCGTGCAAGTGCCGACTACCACCAGCACGCCCATGGCGGTTATCTGTCGCCGCGCGGATTGATGAGCCTGGCGCGCCCCGAAGAAAGCGCCGCCTTCGACACCGAGCTGGCGGCCATGGGTCTGACCGAAATCTCAACCGACGAAGCGCTGGCCCGCGTCCCCATCCTGCGCCGCGACCGGCTGGGGCGCGCAGGCTATGGCGAAGATGCTCAGGACATCGACACCGACCGGCTGATGGCCGATTTTGCCCGCGTCATCCGCAAGGGCGGTGGGCAGATCCAGACCGGTACCGCCGTCACTGCGATCCGGCGCATCCCTGCAGGCTGGTCCGTCACCACCCCGCACGGCGCGCATGAGGCGCGCCAGATCATCAACGCCGCCGGGGCCTGGGCCGATCAGATCGCCGTGCTGGCCGGGCTGCCCCCCATCGGCATCACGCCGCTGCGCCGGTCGATGGCCCGGATCGCCGCGCCCGGCGGCGCGGATGTGACCGGCTGGCCGATGATCTTTGGCATGAACGAAGGCTGGTACGCCAAACCCGATGCCGGGGCGCTGCTGGTCTCTCCGGCCGAAGAAGACCCCACCACGCCCCATGATGCCTATGCCGATGATATGGTGCTGGCCGAAGGGCTGGCCGCCTACGAGGACATGGTCACCATCCCCGTCACCCGCCCCATCGCCAACTGGGCCGGACTGCGCAGCTTTGCCCCCGACCGGGCGCTGGTGCTGGGGCCCGACCCCACCGACCCGGGCTTTGTCTGGTGTGCCGGTCAGGGCGGCTATGGCATGCAGACAGCGCCGGGCGCCTCGCGCCTGCTGGCCGATCTGCTGGGCGGGCACCCGCCTGAACTGCCCCCCGAGATCGTCGCCGCCCTGCGCCCCGATCGCCTGCGCCGGGGGGCCCCCGCGTGATCCGCAAAGCGCCCCCCACCGCCAGCATTGCCACACCGGGCAGCGACGCCCGGATGCACGCGCCCGCCGCCGAACGCAATCTGGCGGTGATCGCGGATCTGGTGGCGCAGGCCGCTCCCCTGCCCGGCGCGGCGCTGGAACTGGCCAGCGGTACCGGCCAGCACGCCGCCCATCTGGCACGCAGCCATCCCGATCTGCACTGGCAGCCCACCGAACCCGACGCGGCCCGTCGCGCCAGCATTGATGCGTGGATCGCCGAAACCGGCGCGTCCAACGCCAGCCCGGCCCGCGCGCTGGATGCCTGCGCGCCCGGATGGTCGCGCGATTTTTCCGGGCAGAGCCTGATCCTGCTGGTCAACCTGCTGCACCTGATCAGCCTGCCCGAAACCCGCACCCTGATCCATGAAGCCGCCCAGGCACTGGCCCCGACGGGTGCCTTCGTGATCTACGGCCCCTTCATGCGCAACGGGCGCCCGATCAGCGACGGCGATGCCCGGTTTCACGCCAGCCTGCGCGCCGATGACCCCGAGATCGGCTATAAATCCGATCACGACATCATCGCCATCCTGCAAGCCAGCGGTCTGGCGCGGGTCAGCACGCTCGAGCTGCCCGCCAACAATCTGGGCCTGATCGCCCGCCCCTAGTCCCCGCAATCCCAGTTTGATCCGGATCAAGGTGACCGCCTGCGCCCCGTCATATGCATCAAATGCAATATGACAGAAGGATCCCCAGATGAGCTGGAAAGACAAACTGGATGGCACCCGCGCGGGCCTGCGCAATCTCAACGGTGCCATCCCCGACACCGCCAAAGCCTTTGGTGCACTTGGCAAAACGGTCAAGGATGGCGGCGCGCTGGATTTCAAGACAAAGGAATTCATCGCCCTGGGCATCGCCGTGGCCGACCGCTGCGAAGCCTGCATTCAGCTGCATGTGGACGCGCTGATCCGCGCCGGGGCCACGCGCGACGAAATCGCCGATGTGCTGGGCATGTGCATCCAGATGGGGGGCGGCCCGTCGATGATGTATGCCGCCAAGGCGCTGGAGTGCTGGGACGAGCTGACCGCCGCCTGACCCGCGCCCTGCAAAACGCAAACGGCCCCGCCCCCTGGGGGGCGAGGCCGCACGATCAGATCCCCCGAACCGCGATGACCCGCAATCGGGGGATGTCACGATCAGCCATCCTTGCGGATGACTTCGTTCTTGGGATCATAGGGGCTGTCGGGCTGCACTTCGGCATCCCACAGCTGGTTGAGGATCTTGACCTTGAGCTTGGTGCCCGGCACCGCCAGATCAGGGCGCACATAGCCCATGCCGATGGATTTGCCAAAGGCCACCGAATACCCGCCCGACGTCAGACGGCCCACCTTGGTGTCGCCTTCGAACAGCGCCTCGCGACCCCAGGGATCGGCATCATCGGGCCCGTCGATCAGCAGCGTCACACATTTGGAACGGATGCCGGTGGCTTCCATCGCGGCCTTGCCGTGGAAATCCTTGGACAGGTCCACAAAGCGCGGCAGATCCGCTTCCAGCGGGGTTGCATCGCGGCCCAGCTCGGTGCCGAAGGCGCGATAGCTCTTTTCCTGACGCAGCCAGTTCTGCGCCCGCGCACCCACCAGCTTCATCCCGTGCTTTTCGCCCGCCTTGGTCAGCAGATCCCACAGATAGTTCTGCATCTCGATCGGGTGGTGCAGTTCCCAGCCCAGTTCACCGGTATAGGCCACACGGATCGCATTCACCGGGCACATGCCAAGTTCGATCTTGCGGGCCGACAGCCACGGGAACCGCTTGTTGGACAGCGCGGTGTCCGGATCGGCGTCCTTGATCACCTCTTTGAGGACATCGCGCGACTTGGGCCCGGCGATGGCAAAGACACCCCACTGCGTGGTGACGTCCTGGATTTCGATATAGCCGAACTCCTCCATCTTGTCCTCGGCCGCCTTGCGCATGAAGTCGGCGTCATATTCCGTCCACGCCCCGGCCGACACGACATAGTAGTTGTCTTCGCCATTGCGCACGATGGTGTATTCGGTGCGCGTGGTGCCTGCGGTGGTCAGCGCATAGGTCAGGTTGATGCGCCCGACCTTGGGCAGCTTGTTGCAGGTGAACCAATCCAGGAACTGTGTCGCGCCGGGGCCCTTGACCACATGCTTGGTAAAGGCGGTGGCGTCGATCAGGCCCACGCCTTCGCGCACGGCCTTGGCTTCGTCCACCGCATATTGCCACCAGGCCCCGCGACGGAACGACCGCGCATCATGATCGAAGCTCTCGGGCGCATCGAGCGGACCGTAATAGTTGGGGCGCTCCCAGCCATTGACCCAGCCGAACTGCGCGCCTTTTTCCTTCTGACGGTCATAGGCGGGCGACGTGCGCAGCGGCCGTGCGGCGGGGCGCTCTTCGTCGGGGTGGTGCAGGATATAGACGTGGTCGTAGCACTCTTCGTTCTTGCGTGCCGCGAATTCCGTGGTCATCCAGTTGCTGCTGTAGCGGCGCGGATCCAGCGACGCCATGTCGATCTCGGCTTCGCCATCAACCATCATCTGCGCAAGGTAATAGCCGGTACCGCCTGCGGCGGTGATGCCGAAGGAGAAACCTTCTGCCAGCCACATGTTGCGCAGGCCAGGTGCCGGGCCAACCAGCGGGTTGCCGTCTGGTGTATAGCAGATAGGACCGTTGAAATCGTCTTTCAGGCCGGATTCAGCGCAGGACGGAACGCGTTCTGCCATCGCCATGTACTGATCTGCGATCCGGTCAATGTCCAGCGGGAAGAGGTCCGCGCGGAAGCTGTCTGGAACACCATGTTCAAAGCGGGCTGGTGCGCCGTGCTCGTAGATACCGAGGATCCAGCCGCCACGCTCTTCGCGGGCATAGGATTCATTGTCGGCGTCACGCACAACTGGGTGCTCTGGGTTGCCC
>JAOXSC010000051.1 GCA_025800215.1 Marinibacterium sp. | reverse complement strand
TGCTACCTCTTGCTCTACGGCGAACTCCCCACGGCCGAGCAACTCGAAGACTTCGAGAACCGCGTGACCACGCACACGATGCTGCACGAGCAGATGCACAATTTCTTCCGCGGCTTCCGCCGGGATGCGCATCCGATGGCGATCATGGTGGGTGTTGTCGGCGCAATGTCGGCCTTCTATCACGATTCGACCGACATTCAGGATCCCTGGCAGCGCGAGGTTGCCTCGATCCGCTTGATCGCCAAGATGCCGACCATCGCGGCCATGGCCTATAAGTATCACATCGGTCAGCCCTTCGTGTATCCGCGCAACGACATCGACTATGCGTCGAACTTCCTGCGCATGTGCTTTGCCGTCCCCGCCGAGGAATACGAGGTCAACCCGATCCTCAGCCGTGCGATGGACCGGATCTTTACCCTGCATGCCGATCACGAACAGAACGCGTCGACATCGACCGTGCGTCTGGCATCGTCGTCGGGGGCCAACCCGTTTGCCTGTATCGCTGCCGGCATCGCGTGCCTGTGGGGGCCGGCCCATGGCGGCGCCAACCAGGCCTGCCTCGAGATGCTGCGCCAGATTGGCACGCCCGACCGCATCCCCGAATTCATCGCCCGCGCCAAGGACAAGGACGATCCGTTCCGCCTGATGGGCTTTGGCCACCGCGTCTACAAGAACTTCGACCCGCGCGCGAAGGTGATGAAGCAATCGGCCGATGAGGTTCTCGAACTGCTGGGCGTGGACAACAACCCCACCCTTCAGGTCGCCAAGGAGCTTGAGGCCGCCGCCCTGGCCGATCCCTATTTCGCGGACAAGAAACTGTTCCCGAACGTGGATTTCTATTCCGGCATCATCCTCGAGGCGATGGGCTTCCCGACCTCGATGTTCACGCCCATCTTCGCGCTGAGCCGCACCGTGGGCTGGATCAGCCAGTGGAAGGAAATGATCGGCGATCCCCAGAACAAGATCGGCCGCCCGCGTCAGCTCTATCTGGGCGAGACCGAGCGCAACTATGTGGACATCGAAAACCGCTAAGGTTTGGCTCCACCACGAACACCCCCGTCAGCCCATGGCTGGCGGGGTTTTCTTTTGCGCGCCTGTCGGCCACGCTGCGCTGACAGCACAGGGGGCCCCATGCGCAGCACCAAAACCATCCACGTGATTTCCGCCCATGCCGAAGGCGAGGTCGGCGATGTCATCGTCGGCGGCGTCGCCCCGCCGCCGGGTGACACCGTCTGGGATCAGCGCAGCTTTATCGCGCGCGACGACGGGCTGCGCCGGTTCATGCTGAACGAACCGCGCGGTGGCGTGTTTCGCCATGTGAACCTGCTGGTGCCGCCGCGCCATCCCGACGCCCAGGCCGCCTGGATCATCATGGAGCCCGAAGACACGCCGCCCATGTCCGGGTCGAATTCCATCTGCGTGGCGACGGTTCTGCTCGACAGTGGGATCCTGCCCATGCAGGAACCGCACACCGAACTGGTGCTCGAAGCGCCGGGCGGACTGGTGCATGCCACCGCCCAGTGCCGCAATGGCAAGGCCGAGCGCATCGCCATCCGCAACGTCGCGTCCTTCGCGGACCGGCTCGATGCCCGGATCGAAGTCGCAGGCATCGGCACGCTGCGCGTCGACACCGCCTTTGGCGGCGACAGTTTCGTGATCGTGGACGCGAAGGATCTGGGCTTTGCCCTGACCCCGGACGAAGCCGCAGATCTGGCCCGCATGGGCGCGCGGCTGACGGATGCGGCGAATGAGCAGCTGGGGTTCGACCATCCCACACTCGACTGGGGGCATATTTCCTTTTGCCAGATCGCGGGCCCGCTGACCCGCGACGGCGCCGTGCTGAGCGGGCGCAACACGGTGGCGATCAAACCGGGCAAGCTTGACCGGTCGCCCTGCGGCACCGGGGCGTCGGCGCGCATGGCGGTGCTGCGGGCCAAAGGGCTGATGGGGGTGGGCGATCGCTATCTGGCGCGGTCGGTGATCGACAGCGAATTTTCCTGCCGCATCCTGGCCGACACCAAGCTGTCAGGCCGCCCCGCGATCCTGCCCGAACTGTCCGGCCGCGCCTGGATCACCGGCACCCACCAACACATGCTCGACCCCGACGACCCCTGGCCCGACGGCTACCGCCTGTCCGACACCTGGCCCAAGACATAGCCCTGATTGGCCCCTGGCCCGGACACCGGGTGATGGCGGGATGGGTCGATCAGGCCTGCGCAGGAGGTTCCCATTTGCCTCGGCGCACGCAACGTGAAATGTCAACGACCGGCTTGCGACTGCGCGTGATGTCGCGCAAAGGTTGTCCAATCAGACATCGTGGAAAGCCTATTGAAATGCTCAAATTCGTTCTTGCCGCACCCGTTTTCATTGTCGTCGCAGTGTCGGGCGCCCCGTCCCAGGCCGCCCCATCGGCGGCCCAAATCTGCAAAAAGATGATCTCCGAAGGGCGCGGCGGCGGGATGTCTCAGCAAGACTGTCTTTGCACCTATCGTGTTGCGGATGCTGTTCTGGACGACGATGTGAAGTCCTTGTTGTTCGATGCTTGGTACACTGGGAACAATAACATGCAGGCAGTGGAACAGTTGCCCCGGCAAAATCGCGTTCGCAAGCAATTGCGGACGATGAAGCGCACGCTCGATGCGAATTGCAAATAGCACAAAACACAACCGGTGACTGATCTGGATCGGGATCGCGGTATTGCAAAAGCGGCCATTCGCGCGGATGCAACGGTCGGCCATTCCGCCCGCCCCCATCGTTCGCCCCCTTGCGTGCCCGCGCTTGGGGCGCTATGGCTGCGGGACGGTCCGCAGTTCACCGAGGCGTCGCCGGTCATCTGACCATGCTGAACCTGCTGAAAATCAACGTCCAACTGCACCCGACCCCGCCGTGCCGTTGACAAGGGCGACCATCGACACCCCCATCCGGGGCCAGCGCATTGCGGATTGATCGGAGGCAGACCATGCCACGCCAAGACGTGCCGCTTTATATCGCGGATCTTTCCGGCTTTACCAAAAGCCTGCGCAAATCCCTGTCCCAGACCGTGTCCGAGACCGACGCCCTGCCCGGCCATCAGGCCATGATGGGGCTGGTGGCGCGCGCCGCAGGGCATCGCAATATCCAGACGCTCAGGGCCGCGCAGCCGGCCCCGCCTGTCAAACCGTCACGGGCGCTGAAACGTGCGCGCCAGGTGTTTGACGCGCAGGGGCGGATGATCCGCTGGCCGTCGCAGACGGCGGTGCAGGGTCTGTGCTGCTGGGTGTTCTGGGCCCGCCTGCCCGCCCGGCAGGATCTGAGCGAACCGCAGGTGAATGACATCCTACGGGATGGCAACCTGTTTGGCGATCACGTGCAGCTGCGCCGGGGGCTGGTTGAACACAAGCTGGTGACGCGCACCGTGGATGGGCGCATCTATCGCCGTCTGGAACAGGCCCCGCCGCCTGACGCGCGCGACCTGATCCGCACCATCCCGGTGCCGCCTGCGGGGGCTTAGCGCCCTTCGAACCGCGCAGGCCGCTTTTCCATGAAGGCCATCACGCCTTCCTTGAAATCGCGGCTGCGCGCGGCCTCGCCCTGACGTTTGGCTTCGAGCATGAACTGATCTTCCTGGCTATTCTGCCAGCTGGCGCGGATGGTGTCCTTGATGGCGCGAAAGGCCAGCGTCGGCCCATTGGCCAGATAGCGCGCACGCGCCTGCCAGGTGTCGGCAAAGGCGTCATCGGCCACCGCTTCCCAGATCATGCCCCAATCATCGGCCTGACGGGCGCTGATCTTGTCGGCAAAGAGAGCCGCCCCCATCGCCTTGGCCATGCCCATGCTGCGCGGCATCGCATAGGTGCCGCCCGCGTCCGGCAGCAGGCCGATCCGGGCAAAGGCCTGCAGGAAATAGGCGCTTTCGGTGGCGATCACCACATCTGCGGCCAGCGCCAGATTGGCACCCGCACCGGCCGCGGGCCCGTTCACGGCGGCAATGGTGGGCACCGGGCAGTTCACGATGGCGTCGATGATGGGCGCGTATTCGTCGCGCAGCGTGCGTTCCAGATCAATCGCCCCGCCGCCGCCATCGCCCAGATCCTGCCCGGTGCAAAAGGCCTTCCCCGCACCGGTCATCACCACCACGCGCGCGTCCTGGCCGCCACGGGTCACCGCATGGGCCAGTTCGGCCCGCATCTGCGTGGTCAGCGCATTCATCTTGTCAGGCCGGTTGAGCGTAATCTGCGCGATCCCGTCGCTGACCTGATAGATGATGGTGTCGTATTGCATGTCCGCCTCCTTGGCCGCCACGGCCCCTTCCAGGGCATCCTAGGGGGCGCGCGCGCCGGGGGAAACCGCTATCCGCCGCTATTCGTCCCTGAGGATCTCTTGCAACCGGGCCTGCTCTTCAGGGCTGAGCGCGGCTTCGGTGGGGCTGCTGGCGCGGGCACGCCCGCGCAGGAAGCCATAGCCGATGCCCCCCGCCACCAGCAGCATCAGCGGCCCCGCCGCCCAGAGCAGCCAGTTCGACCCGCTGAAGACCGGGCGCAGCAGCACATATTCGCCATAGCGGTCGACGACAAAATCAATGACCTCGTCATTGCTGTCGCCCGCCACCAGCCGTTCGCGCACCAGAAGGCGCAGATCGCGGGCCAGATCGGCATTGCTTTCGTCGATGTTTTCGTTGCGGCAGACCAGACAGCGCAGATCCTTGCTCAGCTCACGGGCCCGGGATTCGAGCGCGGGATCCTCCAGCACCTCGTCGGGTTGCACCGCCAGCAGCGGCGTGGCCAGCAACATCAGGATCATGATCAGACGTTTCATTCCGCAGGCACCCCCGCGGCCGGAGCGCGGCGCGCCCCTGCGGCCACCCGGAACCGCCGGTCACTGAGGCTGAGGACCCCGCCAAGCGCCATCAGGATGCAGCCGGTCCAGATCCAGTTGGCAAAGGGTTTGATATAGGTGCGCACCGTCCAGCCCCCGTCCGCCTGCTGATCGCCGATCACCACGTAAAGATCCCGCGCCATGCGATAGTCGATTGCGGCCTCGGTCGTGGGCATCTGCGCCACCGGATAGATCCGCTTTTCCGGGAACAGGTCGGCGACAAACCGGCCGTTCTTTTCGGCGCGGATATGGCCCATGGTGGACAGGTAGTTCGGCCCTTCGACCTGCACCACGTCATCCAGCACCAGCGTATAGGCGCCCACCTGAAACGGCGCGCCCGGTTGGGCCACGCGGATGTCTTCGTCCTGCCAGGCGATCAGCCCGCAGATGGCAAAGATCGTGACCCCCAGCCCCGCATGCGCCACCGCCTTGCCCCAGTCGGCGCGCGGCAGCCGCAGCAGGCGGCGGGCACCGGCCGACCCGGTGCGGCTCCACAGATCGACAAGCGCGCCGGCCACGACCCATGTGCCCAGGAATACGCCCAAGGGCCCAAGCGCGCTGCGCCCGGTCTGCGTCGCCCAGACCAGCCCCCCAAGCGCCAGCGCCAGACCGAATGCGGGCAGTAGCCGCCGGGTGACACGCCCCAGCACGCCACGTTTCCACGGCAGCATGGACCCGATGGGCAGGATCAGCGCCAGCACGATCACAAAGGGGGTGAAGGCCATGTCGAAGAAGGGCGGGCCGACGCTCAGCTTGCGATCAAACAGCATCTCGGCCACCACCGGCCAGAGCGTGCCGACAAAGACCACAAAGCAGCCCACGGCCAGCAGGATGTTGTTGGCCACCAGCGCGCTTTCGCGGCTGATCATGCCAAAGACGCCCTTGGCCTCCATCGCCTGGGCGCGGGCGGCAAACAGGGTCAGCGCGCCGCCGGTGAAAAAGCCCATGATGATCAGGATGAACACGCCCCGTTCGGGGTCATTGGCAAAGGCATGCACCGATGTCAGCAGGCCCGAGCGCACGATGAACGTGCCCACCAGCGAAAAGCCGAAGGCCAGGATCGCCAGCAGGATGGTCCAGCTTTTCAGGGATTCGCGCTTTTCGACCACGATGGCCGAATGCAGCAGCGCCGCCGCCAGAAGCCAGGGCATGAAGGATGCGTTTTCCACCGGATCCCAGAACCAGAAGCCGCCCCAGCCCAGCTCGTAATAGGCCCACCACGACCCAAGCGCGATGCCGATGGTCAGAAAGATCCAGGCCGCCAGCGTCCAGGGCCGCACCCACCGGCCCCAGGCCGCATCCACACGCCCTTCGATCAGGGCGGCCACGGCAAAGGAAAACGCCATGCTCAGCCCCACATAGCCAAGATACAGGAACGGCGGGTGAAAGGCCAAACCGGGATCCTGCAGCAGCGGGTTCAGATCCTGCCCGTCAAAGGGCGGCACCGCCAGACGCAGAAACGGGTTCGACGTGAACAGGATGAAGGCAAAGAACGCCACCCCGATCGCGCCCTGCACCGCCAGCACCCGCGCCTTCAGCGTCGGCGGCAGGTTGCCCCCGAACCACGCGGCCATGGCGCCAAAAAGGCTGACGATCAGCACCCACAGCAGCATCGACCCTTCGTGATTCCCCCAGGTGCCCGAGATCTTGTAGAGCATCGGCTTGGCCGAATGGCTGTTGGCCACCACCAGCTGCAGGCTGAAATCGGATGTGACAAAGGCCCAGGTCAGCGCACCAAAGGCGGTCAGCGTCAGCAGGAACTGCGCGCTGGCCGCAGGCTCGGCCGCCGCCATCCAGCCCGGCCAGCGTTTCGCGGCCCCCACAAGCGGGACCACGGTTTGAACAATCGCGACCAGAAAGGCCAGGATAAGGGCGAAGTGACCAAGTTCGGTAATCATGCGCGGAATATATGGCCCGCGCGCGGGCGGGCCAATCGAATTCCGGTGATCGGGGCGCTCAATTTGTCGCGGGGATCAGCCGCGCTTGCGCCGTGCCTTCCATTCGCTGAGGGCGGGGTTGTCATCGGGCCGGGTGGCTTTCAGCGTCAGCTCGGCCTCGCCTTGGGTGTCGGCCACGCCCACAGTGTCGGCCCGCAGCGCCTGAAGCGCGTCAAGATTGCCCATCACCTGCGGCACACGGGCCAGGGTTGTGGCCATATCCCTTTGGAAATCCTGCGATTTGCGCTGATGGCGCGCACCAAAGTAAAAGGACACCACCACCCCCAACAACCACCAGAGCGGCTCTGGCACCAGCGCAATGCCCTGCATGCGCGCGGCAAACCAGACCGGATCGCTCATCGCCGACACAAAGAGCGCCAGCGTCCCGATCGCCATGGCCGGGCGCGGCAGACGGTTGAGGCCGTCCATGATCCGGTCAAAGCGGCTGGTCGGGGCCTTGGCAAATTCCGCCGCAAACTGGGCCAGCGCCTGCTGGCGCAGAGCGGCGCCGCGTTCGGCTCCCGCTTCGGCATTTTCACGAAAGAGCTCGATCATCCCCCGGGCGCCTCCGCGCCCGCCCAGCACCATGCCTGCAACATCCATCAGTCCCATGCCGAAATCCTTTCCTTGAATGCCTGATCGGACAGGTGAAAGCGCGGCGACAGGAACTCTTCGGCGCGCGTGATCCAGCCGCCCTTGCCGCCTGCGCGGGTGCGCACATATTTGCGGCTGGCCGGGCGGCCATCGGCGATGCGGAAATAATAGTTGCGCCGGGCAATCCCGTAAGCGTCGCGCAGCAGCGCCCCATCGCCTTCGGCCGCATCATGCACCGCAGACAGGGTGCGCGGCCCGATCACGCCGTCGGCGGCGATCTCATACCCCATGTCGCGCATCAGCCGCTGCAGGATTTTGACCGCATTGGCGCCTGCATTCACATACATATCAAAGACACTGGCCTGCAGCGCCTGGGGCAGATTGCGCAGGCCGGGATGTTCGAAATAATGCTGCAAAAAGATCCGCACCGCATCCGCCTGGCTGAGCGCCTTGACGTCGCGCAGATCAACCCGCCCGTCCCCGTTCAGATCCAGCCCCAGCCGCCGCATGGTGTGAATGGTGACGCCATGTTTCGTCGCCCCCCCCGGATCGTCGGGATCGTTCACAAAGCCGCCTTCGCGGTGCACGATCTGGCGTGCGATTTCATCGACTGTCTGCATGGCGCGTCCTTTCGGGCAAGAGCCCACAGGATCACGCCAATGGTTTTACGAACCGCGCATCAACCGCACGTTCCTGATTTGACCCAAGGTGGAACGGTACGCGCCCAACCTTCGTCCCCGGCCTGCGTCCCTAGCCTTCGTCGCCGCGATAGACGCCCTGATCCTTCAGCGCATCGACAACTTCGGCGGGCATATAGGTTTCGTCATGTTTGGCAAGGATTTCAGATGCTTCAAAAACACCATTGATGTAGCGGCCGGTGCCCACCATGCCTTCGTTTTCGGCAAAAAGGTCGGGCAGAACGCCGGTAAAGATCACCGGCACCGACGCCCCGCCATCGGTCACCGAAAAGCGCACGGTTTCGCCCTGACCGCGCACCAGCGTGCCGTCTTCGACCAGCCCGCCGATGCGAAAGACTTCGCTTGGGGCGGGCGGGTTTTCCACGACCTCGCTGGGGGCGCGGAAGAAGTTGATGCCATCGCGCATCGCGTATCCGATCAGTGCCGTGGACAGCGCCAGCGCCACCGTGGCGACAAGGATGATCTGGATACGACGTTGCTTTTTCAGGCTTTTCATAGGATCCTCACGGGAATAGCGGGGCCATCATCAGGCCGGCTGTCTCTGGTTCAGATAACATCAGATTTGCATTTTGCAGCGCCTGGCCGCTGCTACCTTTTGTCAGGTTATCCAGCGCCGCGATCACGATGGCGCGGCCTTCGATCCGGTCCCCGGTCACGCCCAGATGGCAGAAATTCGACCCGCGCACATCATGGGTGCTGGGGGCGGTGCCAAAGGGCAGAACCTGCAGGAACGGCTCGTCCGCATAGGCCTGGGCCAGCGTGTCATGGATCCGGGCCGCGTCGCCCCGCACATAGACGGTGGCCAGAATGCCCCGGTTGGCGGGGATCAGATGCGGGGTGAACTGCACCTTGACGGGACGCCCGGCAATGGCGCTGAATTCCTGGTCGAATTCGCCCAGATGCCGATGGGTGCCGCCGATGGCATAGGCGTTGTAGCCTTCGCTCAGCTCGGCATGGAGCAGATTTTCCTTGAGGCTCCGCCCCGCCCCGCTCACCGCGCATTTGAGGTCAAGGATGATCTCGTCAAGATCAATCACCCCCGCCGCGATCAGCGGGCGCAGCGCATATTGCCCCGTCGCCGCGTTGCAACCGGTGCCGGCCACCAGCCGCGCGTCGCGGATCTGGTCGCGGTAGAATTCGGTCAGCCCATAGACCGCTTCGGCCTGCTGGTCCATGGCGCTGTGCGGGTTGCCATACCAGGTTTCGTAATCGTCGGCGCTGCGCAGCCGGAAATCGGCGGACAGATCCACGATCCTGAGATCCTTGGGCAGGGCCGAGATCACCTCTTGGCTGGTTTTGTGCGGCAGGGCGCAGAAACACAGATCGACCTGGGAAAAATCAATCTCCGAGATCTTGCACAGCTCGGGCAGATCCAGATGCCGCAGATGCGGGAACACCTGCGCCAGGCTCTGGCCCGCCTTGCGCTCGGCCCCGAGCGCCACGATCTCAAGGCCGGGATGGGTCGAGATCAGCCGGATGAGTTCGGCACCGGTATAGCCCGACGCGCCAAGGATTGCGATTTTATGGGTCATGTTGGACCTCTGATGTCAAATGGTCTGGGTCACCGCCCCGCAGGACGGTCAGGGTATCAGGCAACCGCGCGGGATCGCGGTCGGGGGCGGCCTGAGGTGTCAGGCCGCGTCGAAGCGGATCTCTCGTCGGAGAAACTGCGTCGCGCGGCTGCTCACCTTGCGCGGATCGCCCGTGGTCAGATAGCCGCCGGGGCCGTCGCCCAGCATGTCGGGATGACGCTGCAGGTAATCGGCCAGGCTGTCGCCCACCAGCTTGCCCTGGCTGAACACCCGCACATCGGGCCCAAGCGCATCCTGAAACACCTGCTCCATCAGCGGGTAATGGGTGCAGCCCAGAATGGCGGCCTCAGGCTGGGGCATCTTGCGTGTCAGCGCGTCCACATGGCTGCGCACCAGCGCCTCGGCCAGGATCATGTCGCCATCTTCGATGGCATCCACCACCCCGCCGCAGCTTTGCGCTTCGACATCCACACCGATGGCGCGAAAGGCCAGTTCGCGCTGAAACGCCCGTGTGGCCACGGTGGCCGGGGTCGCAAACAGCGCCACATGTTTGGTCGCGACCTCGCGCGGGGGGGAATTGTCGCCCCATTGCCGTTCGGTCAGCGCCTCGATCAGGGGGACGAACACGCCCAGCACCCGCTTGCCATCGGGCACGCCGGCCTCTTGCATGCGGCGCAGTGCGGCGGCTGACGCGGTGTTGCAGGCCAGGATCACCAGATTGGCGCCCCGCGACCACAGATCTTCGACCGCCCGTTGGGTCAGCGCACAGATGTCATCAACATCGCGCACCCCATAGGGGGCATGGGCGCTGTCGGCATAATACAGGAAATCGACATCCGGCAGGCGCGCCTGCGCGGCGTCCAGAACCGTCAGGCCGCCAAGCCCGCTATCAAAAATGCCAACTGCCATGGGGGCCCCTCAGGCGCGATGCCGATCCTCGAATTCAAAGCCATAGTCCAAAGACTTCAGCGGTGTCGGAGACAGCTCATACGTCGCGCGGCGCAAAGTGTCCATCATCACCCGCGAATCTTTCGCCATCGGGTCCAGCACGTCACGGGTGATCGGTTTGCCGATTACCACGCGCACCGGCGTATCGACCCGTTTCTTGAATTCGCGGATCAGCAGCCCCATGCGCAGCGTGTAGTGCAGGTGGCTGGCGATGTGAAACAGCCGCGTGGTGTGGCCGTCAAAGAACATTGGCACCACCGTGGCGCGCGATTTGGCCACCATGCGCGCGGTAAAGCTGCGCCAGCCGGGATCCATCGGGTGATCAAAGGGCTTCAGCGCCGTGCTGACCGTGCCGCCGGGAAAGATCCCGATCGCCCCGCCATCGCCCAGATAATCCAGCGCGGTCTTGCGGGTGGCAAGGTTGAGCTTCATCGCCTCTTTGGTTTCATCAAAGGAAATCGGCAGGATGATGCGGTTGAGCTCTTCGGCCTTGCGGAACACCCGGTGGGCCAGAATCCGGAAATCGCCGCGCACCTCGGACAGGATATGGCCCATCATCATCCCGTCCAGAATGCCATACGGGTGGTTGGCGATCAGGATCAGCGGGCCCTCTTTCGGGATCATGTCCAGCGATCCGCCAACCACATCGAGCGTCAGCCCATAACGTTCCACCATCACCGCCCAGAAATCACGCCCGGACTCGACCTCTCGCTCATAGCCATCGGCGCGCTTGATCAGGCGCAGACGGCCGGTGGTGTTTTCCATCATGCGGATCATCGCCCGCCCGCCCTTGGTCTGGGCGGAATGGGCATAGCTGATGTCCCGGGTCATCTGACGGCGCGACGGCATGTTGGCTCTCCGCTTTGTGTCTGCCTTGGCGGGTCTTACTGTGAGCAGATAGGATCGGGCAACTGATTTTCCCAGCAACCGCCCCACCCGGTTCGACTATTCGGCGGCCTGGGCGAGACCGGCGTCACCGCCCTCCAGGATCGCGGCGCGCAGGGCTTCGCGCCGTTTGGCCGCGCGCGCCTCGGCCGCCTGTTTGACCGGGCCAAAGCCCCGGATGTCCAGCGGCAGCGCGGCCAGTTCGATCAGCGCATCGCGGGTGCCGTCCGACAGTCTGGGCAGCAGCTCGGCCATGTCGCGCTCATACTGGGCGATCAGGGCGCGCTCCATCCGCCGTTCGGCGCTGCGGCCAAACGGGTCCAGCACCGTGCCGCGCAGCCCCCGCAGCCGCGCCAGCACCCGCAGTACCGGCAGCAGGCGCGCCGAAAAGGCGCGTTTGCGCGGTCGCCCGTCCGCGCCATCGCCGCCCAGCATCGGCGGCGCCAGGTGATAGGTCAGCGTCAGATCGCCGTCGAAGACCGCGCGCGCCTTGTCATGGCTTTGCAGCAGCAGGCGCGCGACCTCGTATTCATCCTTGTAGGACAAGAGCTTGTGATACCCCTGCGCCACCGCAAGCTGCAGATCGGGATCCGACACCTGCCCCACCAGCGCCAGATAGCGCCGCGCCAGCCGGTTGCCCTGATAGGCACGCAGATGATCGGCGCGATAGGCGATGCGATCTTCGGGCGACCGCGGCTGATCCGCCGCTTTGGGCGTCAGCAACCCGGCCGCCTGATCGGGATGCAGCACCGCCCAGCGACCGATGTCAAAGGCGCGCAGGTTCTTGTCGACGGCCGTGCCGTTCAGCGTGATCGCCGCACGGATCGCATCACCCGACAGCGGCAACAGCCCCTGCTGCCAGGCCGCGCCAAACATCATCATGTTGGAAAAGATGCTGTCGCCCAGTGTCACACGCGCCAAATCCGACGCGTCAAACAGCGCCAGCCGCGCCTGAAGTCGCGCTTCAAGAGCAAGCTGCAACTGATCGGACGGAATGGTAAAATTGGTGTCACGAGTGAAATCTCCGGTGACGATTTCGTGGCTGTTGACCACCGCCCCGGTGCGCCCCGTCCGCGTCAGGCCCAGCGTCTTGGCCGCCGCAGACACCACCAGATCGCCGCCGATCAGCGCGTCGCATTCGCCGGTGGCGACCCGGATCGCGCTGATGTCTTCAGGGGCCTCGGCCAGGCGGCAATGGATGTGCACCGCACCGCCCTTTTGCGCCAGCCCCGCCATTTCCATCAGCCCCGCGCCCTTGCCGTCGATCTGCGCGGCCTGCGCCATCACCGCGCCGATGGTCACCACGCCGGTGCCGCCAACACCGGTCACCACCACGTTCCAGGTGCCGGCGATCGTGGGCAAGGTGGGCTCGGGCAGGTGCGGCAGGTCAAGATCGGTGGTCGGTGCCTTGCGCGGCTGCGCGCCCGCCACGGTCACGAAAGACGGGCAGAACCCGTTCACACAGGAAAAATCCTTGTTGCAGCTTGACTGGTCGATGGCGCGCTTGCGGCCAAGCTCGGTGTCGACCGGGACAATCGACACGCAGTTCGACTGCACACCGCAATCGCCGCAGCCTTCGCAGATGTCGGTGTTGATAAAGACCCGCCGGTCGGGATCGGGGAAGGCATCGCGCTTGCGGCGGCGGCGCTTTTCGGCGGCACAGGTCTGGACATAGATGATCGCCGACACGCCCCGCACACGCGCCATGGCGTCCTGCACCTGCATCAGATCGGCGCGTTCGCGGATCTCGACCCCGGCGGGAAAGCGCGACAGATCCAGCGCTTCCTTTTCGTCATGCACCACCGTGATCGCCTGAACGCCCATGGCCTGAAGCTCGGCGGCGATGCGCTGCGGGGACAGGTTGCCTTCGTTGGGCTGCCCGCCCGTCATGGCCACCGCGTCATTGTAGAGGATCTTGTAGGTGATCGTGGTGCCCGCCGCCAAAGCGGCGCGGATCGCCTGCACCCCGGAATGGTTATAGGTGCCGTCGCCCAGGTTCTGGAACACGTGATCGCGCGTGGAAAACGGCGCCTCGCCGATCCAGTTGGCCCCCTCGCCGCCCATATGGGTGTATCCCAGCGTGTCGCGGTCCATCCACTGGGCCATGTAATGACAGCCGATCCCGGCATAGGCGCGGCTGCCATCAGGCAGCCGGGTCGATGAGTTATGCGGGCAGCCCGAGCAGAAATAGGGAATGCGCGTGGCGATGTCCTGGGCGTTGTCGGCGCGCCGGGCGTCTTCGAGCGCCGAAAGGCCGGCGCGGATGCCATCGGTGTCGCGGCCTTCCTCCTGCAGGATTTCGCCCAGCTTGGTGGCGATGTGGATGGGGTCGAGCGCGCCGCGCGTCGGAAACAGCTCTTCGCGGTGCATGCCACCTGCCCCGCCCTTGTACCAGCCATAGACCCGTCGTCCGCGCCGGTCGTCAAAGATCGCTTCCTTGATCTGCACCTCGATCAGCTTGCGCTTTTCTTCGACCACCACGATCAGGTCGAGCCCTTCGGCCCAGTCGTGAAACCCTTTCATGTCCAGCGGAAAGGTCTGGCCGACCTTGTAGGTGGTGATCCCCAGACGCTCGGCTTCGGCGGCGTCGATATGCAACAGGCTCAGCGCATGGGTCAGATCCAGCCAGTTCTTGCCCGCCGCGACAAACCCGATCTTGGCGCCCGCCCGCCCCCAGACCCGGCGGTCCATGCGGTTGGCGTGGCTGAACGCCTCGGCGGCAAAGCGTTTGTGGTCGATCACCCGCGCCTCCTGCTCGGCGGGGGTGTCGACAAGGCGGATGTTGAGCCCGCCGGGCGGCATCGGGAAATCGGGGGTGACCAGCGTCATGCGGTCGGGGCGGCCATCGACCACGGATGTGGCTTCGACCGTGTCCTTCATGGTTTTCAGCCCCACCCAGAGCCCGCAGAACCGGCTGAGCGCAAAGCCGTAAATGCCGTAATCCAGGATCTCTTGCACACCTGCGGGGGACAGGATGGGCATATACGCGTCGATCAGCGCCCATTCCGACTGGTGCAGCACGGTCGAGCTTTCGCCCGTGTGGTCGTCGCCCATGGCCATCAGCACCCCACCCAGGGGCGAGGTGCCGGCCATATTGGCGTGTTTCACCGGATCGCCCGAGCGGTCGACGCCCGGCCCCTTGCCGTACCACAGGCCAAACACCCCGTCATAACGCCCTTCGCCGCGCAGCTCGGCCTGCTGGGCACCCCACAGGGCCGTGGCGGCCAGATCTTCGTTCAGACCGAACTGAAAGGTCACGTCGGACGCGCGCAATGCCGCATCGGCACGCATCATCTGCAGATCGACATTGCCCAGAGGCGACCCGCGATAGCCCGTCACCAGCCCCGCCGTATGGTGCCCTGCGGCCATATCACGCGCCTTTTGCAGCAGCATCAGCCGCACCAGCGCCTGGGTGCCATTCAGCAGAACCGGGGACTTTTTCAGATCGAAACGGTCATTCAACGTGATGTTTTGCACACTCATGGCTGGCGCCTCCCAACACCTGGCTAATCGCTGCAATTATATACCACAATTTAGGTCACTCATTCTGACCTGACCACAAAATTCTGTTACATCTTGCCCACATGCTCTAGATGCATATGTGGTATGCGGAATCTTATGGGTTCGATGCGCATGAGGCAGGAAAGTTACCGAAATGGACTGGGACAAGCTCAGAATTTTTCACGCGGTCGCGGATGCGGGCAGCCTGACCCATGCGGGCGACAAGCTGAACCTGTCGCAATCGGCGGTCAGCCGCCAGATCCGCGCGCTCGAAGAAAGCCTGACGGCCACGCTGTTTCACCGGCACGCGCGCGGCCTGATTCTCACCGAACAGGGCGAGCTGCTGTTTGACGCCACCAAATCCATGACCAAACGCCTGGACGCCGCCGCGGCCCGGATCCGCGACAGCGAAGAAGAGGTGTTCGGCGAACTGCGCATCACCACCACCTTTGGCTTTGGCACCCTGTGGCTGGCCCCGCGCCTGCCCAAGCTTTACGATAAATACCCCGATCTCAAGATCGACCTGATGCTGGAAGAGCGCGTGCTCGACCTGCCCATGCGCGAGGCCGATGTCGCCATCCGCATGAAAGAGCCCAGCCAGGCCGATCTGATCCGCAAGCGCATGACCAGCATCCAGATGAAGCTGTTTGCCACGCAGGCCTATCTCGACAAGGCGGGCGTGCCCACGGACATCGAAGAGATCGCCAATCACCGGCTGCTGTGCCAGAGCACCAGCTCGGCCCAGGTCGCGGCGGGGTCGCTGCTGGTCAAGGAACTGATCACCCACAACCCCCGATCGCTGCTGACGGTGAACAACTACTTCGGGGTGCTGCAGGCCACGCTGAACAATCTGGGGATCGGCGTGCTGCCCGATTACGTGACCGAAAGCGCCCCTGAACTGGTCAGCGTCATGCCATCGGTGTCATCGGCCGATGTGCCGGTGTTTCTGGCCTATCCCGAAGAACTGCGTCAGTCGCGCCGCATCGGCGCGTTTCGCGATTTCGTGCAGGAAGAGCTTGCCGCGCACCGCAAGCATCTGCGCGAATTGGGGAAACTCTGAACGCACCTAAAGCATTGCAATTTGCGCATAGCGGGCTTGCTGTGGCCGCAGCAACAAAATTCTTGATCGGGCTTCGAAGCACCCTTAGATGCAGCCTCGAAGGCGATGATCCGAACGGTTCATTCCTTCATACCTCCCTGTTGGACTAAGGCCGGGCTTAGGCTCGGCCCTTTTTTTTTGCCCAACGCGCAGCCGCGCTGCAGATTGGCCAAATGCCAGGGTGGCATCCCCGCGAATGAAACACCGCTGCAACACAGCAAGGCTTGCCGGACCGGCCTGCCCAGAATTCGCGTGCATTCGATCACGTTTCAGCTAGGTTGGCGCCAACCTCTTGATAACTACTCAGGGTCTACCCATGCACCGTCGCTTTCTTGCGCTGATACTCCTTGTTCTGGGGCTTGCCTTTGCCGGCACCACGGGCTTTGCCCAGGCTCTGCCCGGAACAGGAACGTCCTCTTCCGGCGACGCCGCCGCCGAACCCGCCCCCGATCTCAGCTCGCCCGAGGCGATCAACGCCGCCGTGGCACGCCTTTCTGATGACGAGGTGCGCGCGCTGCTGCTGGATCAGCTCAACGCGACCGCCACCGACACCGCGGATGCCGAGGCGCCCAAGAACCTGATCGAGCGCGTGTCAGCGACCTGGGTGGCATTGACCACGCCCACCATCGAAGCCTTCCGGGCGCTGCCGATCCTGCTGGTCAAGCAGGCCGAAGCCTTTGCCAATTTCGGCGCGTCCTTTGGCGGAACCGGAGGCGTTCTGACCCTGTTTGGCCTGCTCGCAGTGGCGGTTGGCGCCGGTCTGGTGCTGGAATTCATCGTCCGCAAGATGCTGGCACGCTGGCGCAAGCTGGACGATGTGATCGACACCTCGACCCTGTGGGGCGCGCTGAACTTTCTGTTCCGCCGCTTTGGCCGCGAAATCGTCGGGCTGTTCGTGTTCTATTTCACCGTCCGCACCGTGGGTCGGACGATCCTGACGCCCGAGCAGATGGCCTTTGCGGGGCTGTTTGCCACCTATCTGATCTGGTTCCCGCGGGTGACGGCGGCGCTGTCGCGCTTTCTGCTGGCGCCGGCGCGGCCCGAAATGCGGCTGGTGAACGTGCCCGACGGCTGGGCGCGCTATCTGCATTACAACATCATCGGCGTGGTGCTGCTGGCGTCGTTCACCCAGTTCATCATCCAGTTCAACGCCAGCAACGGCGTGCCGGCGGGCACCACCCGGCTGGGCTATTGGCTGAGCGCATTGTTCTTCTTCTACATTGGTCTGATCGCCTGGCGTGCGCGCGACGGTCTGAGCAGCATGATGCGCGGCACCGACCCCGACAACAGCCGCTTTGACGAACAGGTTGCCCAGGCCTACCCCTATTTCGCCATGGGCCTGTCCTTTGTGCTGTGGCTGGTGGTGCAATATGTGGTCGGCTCGGGCCAGATCGCGCTGATCCTGAGCGGTCCGCAATACACCACGCTGATCTGGCTGCTGATGGCCCCTGCCCTTGATACCGCGATCCGTGGTCTGGTGCGCCATCTGGTACCGCCGATGAAAGGCGAAGGCGTCCTGGCCGAAGAAGCCTACCGCTCGACCAAGCGCAGCTATATCCGCATCGGTCGCGTGCTTGTGGTCGGTGTGGTCATCATGATCATCGCCAACGCATGGCAGCTGGACCTGTTCAGCGCCGAAGGCGACCTGCCCGGCATCGGCGACAATATCGTGGCCTTCCTGCTGACGGCTGCCGTGGGCTATGTGGTCTATGAGGGCGTGTCGCTCTGGATCAACCGCCGACTGGCCGCCGAGCACACCAGCCGCGAAGTCACCGAAGACGAAGCGGGCGGCGAAGGCGGCGGCGGGTCGGGCTCGCGCCTGGGCACGGTGCTGCCCCTGGCCCGTGTCACCGCCCAGAGCGCCATCGTGGTGATCTTCGGCCTGCTGGCCATCGGCAATCTGGGGATCGACATCACGCCGCTGCTGGCAGGTGCCGGGATTCTGGGTCTGGCCATCGGTTTTGGTGCCCAGAAGCTCGTGAGCGACGTGGTGTCGGGCGTGTTCTTCCTGATCGACGATGCGTTCCGCGTGGGCGAATATGTCGAAATCGGAGCCACGCGCGGGGCGGTCGAAAAGATCTCGATCCGCTCGATGCAGCTGCGTCACCACCGGGGGCCGGTGCACACCATCCCCTATGGTGAGATCCCGCAGCTGACCAACTACAGCCGCGACTGGGTGATCATGAAGCTGCGCTTTACCGTGCCCTTCGACACCGATCCCAACAAGGTCAAGAAGATCTTCAAGAAGATCGGCGCGGAAATGAGCGCGGACGAGCTGTTCAAGGATGATTTCCTTGAACCCTTCAAAAGCCAGGGTGTCTTTGAATTCGACGATGTGGGCATCGTGATCCGGGGCAAGTTCATGGCCAAACCGGGCAAGCAGTTCACCATCCGCAAGGAAATCTACAACCGGGTGAAACGCGAATTCGACGAGGCCGGGATCGACTTTGCCCGCCGCGAGGTGCGCGTGGCCATCCCCAACCTGCATGACGAGGACGATGTGAGCGACGCCGAAAAGGCCGCCATCTCGGCCGCCGCCGCCGAGGCCGTGCAGCAAGAGATCCGCGAACAGGAGAAACCGCAGGGCTAAACCCTGCGGCCCACCAGAAAGGCCAATTCCTGAAATGTCCGTAACGATCAAAACGGGGGCTGCCGCGCTGGCAGCCCTTCTTTCTTTGTCTCTGCCGGCCTGGGCGGCCGACGATCTGGTCACTGACGAAATCAGCGACATCGACGACCTGCACACACGTGATCTGGGCTTTGGCAACGGATCGGTCATCGTGGCGCCGATCCCCTTTTCCAACCCCACCATCGGCAGCGGGCTGACACTGGGGGCGGGGTATCTGTTCAAACTGGATGAGGGGTCCAAGACCTCGCATATCGGTCTGGCAGCCCTGCGCAGCGACAATGACAGCGAAGCCTATGGCGCCAATCTGGCGCTCAGCTGGGGGGCCGGGCGCTGGACGCTGAGCAGTTTCGCAGGCATCGCCGACCTGCGCTATGATCTCTTTGTGGATGACGTGCCGCTGCCTCTCAAGCAGTCGGGCGACATCGCGCAGGTCATGCTCAGCCGCGAGATCGGAGATGACGCGTCGCTGGGCCTGTCGCTGCGCTATCTGGACACCGCGATCGCGCCGGATGCCGATTTCGAACTGCCCGATTTTCTGCAGGATCTGTTCAGCCTGCAGATCCTCAATGTCGGGCTGATCGGCGACTGGGACACGCGCGATGACGACATCTATGCCACCCGTGGGCAGCGCCTGCGGACCGAAATCCAGCGCGGGCTGGTCCTGCAGGGGCTGGTCGATGATTTCACCAAGGGCAAGAGCACCTATGACGTCTACAGCCCCGTGGGCGAAAACGGTGTTCTGGCCGGTCGGCTGGCGGTCTGTGCCGCCGATGATCACGCCCCTTTCTATGAACTGTGTTCGCTGGGGGGCTCCGATCAGTTCCGGGGCTTTGGCAGCACGCAGTATCTGGACGGGCGGCTGGCGTCGGCACAGGTGGAATACCGCCACCGCTTTGGCAAGCGTCTGGGCGGGGTGGCTTTTGCGGGCCTGGGCAGCACCGGCGCCGAATTCAACGAGCTGAGCGCGCCGCACTATGCCGCCGGGGTCGGGCTGCGCTATCGGCTGTCGCAGAAATTCCCGCTCGATTTTTCCATCGACGGGACGGTGAATGACGAAGACGACCAGCAGCTTTACATCTATGTCGGCCAGCGGTTCTAGGGGCCACGCGCGGCGGCCCTGATATGCCCCTGATCTGGCCCAAACCCGATCACGCAGGCGCGCAACCCGTCCGGGCGGCGCGCTTGCCTCTTTCCCCCGCCTGCCCCTTGCCCTAAAAGCATCCCAACCGGGACCAGGGGAACCAGTACAAGCCATGTCCGAACCAGCCATCACACCCGAGCTGATCGAAAACCACGGGCTCAAGCCTGAAGAATACGACCGCATCCTTGAGATCATCGGGCGTGAGCCGACCTTTACCGAGCTTGGCATCTTTTCGGCCATGTGGAACGAGCACTGTTCCTACAAATCCTCCAAGAAATGGCTGCGCACCCTGCCCACCGACGGGCCTCAGGTGATCTGCGGGCCGGGTGAAAACGCGGGCATCGTGGATATTGGCGACGGTCAGGCCGTGGTCTTCAAGATGGAAAGCCACAACCACCCGTCCTACATCGAACCCTATCAGGGCGCGGCCACCGGTGTTGGCGGCATCCTGCGCGACGTCTTCACCATGGGCGCACGTCCGATTGCGGCGATGAACTCTCTGTCTTTTGGCGAAACAGAGCATTGGAAAACCCGACAGCTGGTGCATGGCGTGGTCGAAGGTGTTGGCGGGTACGGCAACTGTTTCGGCGTTCCGACCGTGGGGGGTGAGGTTCGCTTTCACCCCGCCTATAACGGCAACTGCCTTGTGAACGCCTTTGCCGCCGGTCTGGCTGATGCGGATGGCATTTTCTATTCCGCCGCGTCCGGCGTCGGCATGCCCGTGGTCTATCTGGGCGCCAAAACGGGCCGCGACGGGGTTGGCGGGGCCACCATGGCCTCCGCAGAGTTTGATGACACGATCGAGGAAAAGCGCCCCACCGTGCAGGTCGGCGACCCCTTCACCGAAAAGCGCCTGATGGAGGCGACGCTGGAGCTGATGCAGACCGGCGCGGTGATCTCGATCCAGGATATGGGCGCGGCGGGTCTGACCTGCTCGGCCGTGGAAATGGGCGACAAGGGCGGGCTGGGCATCCGGTTGGATCTGGACAATGTGCCCCAGCGCGAAACGCACATGACCGCCTATGAAATGATGCTGTCCGAGAGCCAGGAACGCATGCTCATGGTGCTCAAGCCCGAGCTGGAGGCCGAGGCCAAGGCCGTGTTCGACAAATGGGATCTGGATTTCGCCATCGTTGGGGAAACCATCGAAGAGGACCGCTTCCTGATCATGCATCAGGGCAAGGTGATGGCGGATGTACCGCTGTCGCGCCTGGCGTCCTCGGCCCCGGAATATGACCGCCCGTGGGAGCCGACCGAAGCGGCAGAGCCGCTGGCCGATGTGCCTCAGATCGACCCGGTTGATGCGCTGAAGGCGCTGCTGAGCAGCCCGAACTACGCCTCCAAGGCGTGGGTGTTCGACCAGTATGACAGCATGGTCATGGCCGACACCGCGCGCGGCCCGGGTCTGGGCGCGGGCATCGTGCGCGTGCACGGGACCGAAAAATCGTTGGCTTTCACCGCTGATGTGACCCCCCGCTATGTGCGCGCCAACCCGGTTGAGGGCGGCAAACAGGCCGTGGCCGAGGCCTATCGCAACCTGACCGCCGTGGGCGCCCTGCCCTTGGCGACCACGGACAACCTGAACTTCGGCAACCCCGAAAAGCCCGAGATCATGGGCCAGTTTGTCGGCGCGATCCAGGGCATCGGCGCGGCCTGCGCGGCGCTGGATATGCCCATCGTGTCGGGCAACGTGTCGCTTTATAACGAAACCGACGGTCAGGCGATCCTGCCCACGCCGACCATCGGCGCGGTGGGCCTGCTGGCCTCGGACGAAGAGGCCATCGGCTGCGAGGTGCGCGACGGGCATTTCGCCATGGTGGTGGGCGACGCGGAGGGCCATCTGGGGCAATCCGCGCTGCTGGCCGAGGTCTTCAACCGCGAAGACGGGGACGCGCCCGCCGTGGATCTGGACGCTGAAAAGCGCAATGGCGAATTCATCCGCGCCAACCGCGACCTGATCACCGCCTGCACGGACCTGAGCGATGGGGGCCTGATGATGGCCGCGTTCGAACTGGCCCAGGCGGCGGGCGTCGGCATCGCGCTGGACAGCGACGACACCGCGACGCTCTTTGGCGAAGATCAGGGCCGCTATCTGGTGGCCTGCGGCTTCGACCGGGCCGAGGCGCTGATGGGCGCCGCCGCGCAGGCGGGCGTGACCCTGACCAGCGTGGGCCGGTTCACCGGCGACAGCGTCTGGGCCGGCAATTCCGGCGCGACCCTGGCCGAGCTGTCCGAGATCTACACCAGCAGCTTTGAAAACAGCCTGGGCTGACGCTTACGGCAGCGCCCAATAAATCTGAAACGCTCCGCAAGGTCACATAGACCAGCCCCCGACCCTGGGTGGGGGTGAAGCCCCCTCCCGTGGGGAGGGTCGGGGGCTGGTCGGCTTCGCCTCCTGAAGATTGGTTACGGCTGTGCGGCGCGGGTTTTTGGGCGCTATTGTAGGCGCCGTGATCCTGATGTCTCCGAACCTGATCGGGGCGATTGCGCGGCCCTCTCATGGGCTTGGAGCATGGGAAGACAAAACGCCCCTTTCCCGCATACATCCCCCTCAGCCCAACATTTCAACACCGCCCGCCCGCCAATGCTTGCAGCGCCCCGCCCTGCGCCCTAAGTTCTGCCAAAGACAAAGGAGCAGCCCGCATGGCCATGCAAGCGCACGAAATCGAAACCCTCATCCGCGAGGCCTTTCCCGAGGCCAAGGTCACGATCACCGATCTGGCCGGGGACGGGAACCATTATGCCGCCGAAGTCATCGACGAAAGCTTTCGCGGGCAAAACCGGGTGCAGCAGCAGCGGGCCGTCTATGCCGCGCTGAAGGGCAAGATGGATGGCAGCCAGGGCGAACTGCATGCGCTGGCGCTGACCACCAAGGCGCCGGACTAAGGCAGGGCTTTGGATCAGGGGACCGTCATATTCGTTGCGATTGTGGTGGTTTTGTTTGCCGCCAGACACTACATCACGCGCAAACAGGATATGGACTATCGCCCCCACCATCCGGGCCCTGATGAAACCGAACCGGACCCCGCCAACGGGTCCACCAAACCCAGCACGCGCCGCCGCGCCTCTTACGGGGCCGCACGGGCCAGAAACAAATTGAGTGAGCCAGGAGACAACACATGACTGCTCAGGACCAGATCAAACAGACCGTGGACGCCAACGACGTTGTTTTGTTCATGAAAGGCACCAAATCCATGCCGCAATGCGGGTTCTCGTCCCGTGTGGCCGGGGTGCTGAACTACATGGGCGTGGATTTTGCCGATGTGAACGTGCTGGCCGACGAAGAGATCCGCCAGGGGATCAAGGACTACTCGGACTGGCCCACCATCCCGCAGCTCTACGTGAAGGGCGAATTTGTCGGCGGCTGTGACATTGTCACCGAAATGACCCTGTCGGGCGAACTGGACACGCTGCTGGACCAGAACGGCGTCGCCTATGACAAAGACGCGGCGGACAAGATCCGCGAAGCGAACGGCTGATGGCCACGCGGCGCGCCCCGGGCACGATCAGCGCAGAGGCTGCGGCCGTCCTGGCCGAGGCCGCCGCGCAGCCGCCGCGTGACTGGTCCAAACCGGTCACGCAGATGCGGGCCGAAAGCCGCGCCACCTATGCCCCCGCCTGCGAGGCGGTGGTGCGCGATCTGGGCGTTGCCCTGTCCGAACAGGACATCGGCGGACAGCCCTGCATGGTGATCGACCCGCCTATGGTGCTGGGCAACAGGCGGATGGTGTACCTGTTTGGCGGCGGTTTCACCCTGGGCAGCCCGTTCGAGGACCTGCCGATCTCGGCCACGCTGGCGGTGCAGACCAATGCACAGGTGATTGCCCCCTATTACCCGCTGGCCCCGGAACATCCCTACCCGGCTGCGCTGAATGCCTGCACCGATGTGCTGCGGGCGGTTTTGGCGGAGACGCCTGGCGCCTGCCTGGCGGGCGAATCTGCGGGCGGCAATCTGGCACTGGCCGCCACGCTGCGCCTGCGTCAGGCCGACGATCCGGTGCCGCGGGCGCTGGCGCTTCTGTCACCTGCCACGGATATGGGCGGTTTTGGCGACAGCGCCGATGCGGATCGTGACCCCTTTATCGCGATCGCGGATTCCGAGTTTTTCCACCGCGCCTACCTGCCCGAGGGCGCGGATCTGACCGATCCCGGCCTGTCCCCGATCTGGGGCAGCTTCGACGCGGATTTCCCGCCGGTCTTTACCACCACCGGCACCCGTGACCTGTTGATGAGCGGCTGTGTCCGGCTGGACCGTGTCCTGCGCGAGGCCGGAGTGGACAGCACGCTGCGCATCTGGGAAGGCATGTGGCATGTGTTCGAATTCTACCCCAACGTGCCAGAGGCCGCCGCCTCGCTGTCAGAAATCGCGGGTTTCTTGAACGACCGGTTTGCCTGAAACGTCCCACCTTTGATCTGCCCCCTGCGCCGACACCCATGTCCTGAAAGTGCCAAAAGCCCGGAGGGGGATGGGTGGTTCAGGTTTGAGCCGCGCCGCTCCAATGGCAGCATCCCAAGGGTCAGTGCCGCAGCATCCGCCCGCCGCGATCTCCGGTCATCTGGCCCTCTGACAGAACCAGCATGCCATTCACCACCACATGCACGATCCCGTCCGAGGGGCGCTCGGGCGCGTCATAGGTGGCGCGGTCGATCACGGTTTCCGGGTCGAACAGCACGATATCCGCCGCCAGCCCTTCGCGCAGATACCCGCGATCCGTGAACCCGAACGTATCTGCCGACAGGCCGGTCATCTTGCGAACCGCCTGCGCCAGCGTCAGCAGTTTTTCGGCGCGCACGTAATGCCCCAGCACGCGCGGGAACGTGCCCCACAGACGCGGGTGCGGACTGTCCACGCCGGGGGTTCCGTCGGATCCGATCATACTGTGCGGATAGGCCATGATCCGGCGCAGGTCGCCTTCGTCCATGGCAAAATAGATTGCCGCAGCCGGGGACAGCTCTCGTGCGGCGTCTTCCCGGTCCACGCCCCATTGTGCGGCAATGTCCTCCAGCATGCGCCCGCCCATTTCCGGGTACGGCACCGAGGACAGCACCTTGACCGACAGGGCCTGCCGCACCATCGGTACCAGCAATGCAGTGGAGGACGCGGTGTAAGGGTACACATCCAAGCCCACCGCCTGATGGGCCCGGGCCGCGTCGATCACCGGCAAGGTTTCAGCACTGCGCCCGAAATTGGCCTTGCCCGAACATTTGTGATGCGAAATCACCACCGCAGCCCCGGATTGCGCCCCTGTTTCAATGGTTTCTCGGACCGATGCCAGCACCCCGTCCCCTTCGTCGCGCATATGGGTGGCATAAAGGCTGCGCGGGTGATCCTTCAGGATGCGCGCCAGGGGGACGACCTCGTCCATCGGCGCGGCAATGGCCGAGGGATAGGCCAGCCCCGAGGACAGCCCAACCGCGCCTTCGGCCAGCGCACCATCCAGCATCCGGGCCATCCGGGCAATTTCGTCCCCGGTGGCGGCGCGGTTCAGATCACCGCCCATCACGTTGGCGCGCAGGGTCGAATGCCCGACCAGCAGCGCCACGTTCAGCGACGGGCTGGCCCCGGCCAGACGCCGGGCATAGTCGCCCACGCTGGCACATTTATGGGTCGCGCCGGGCAGCAGGGTGAAAGGTGCGGGCAAATCCGCGCTGGGTTCGAACGGCGCAGCACTGATGCCGCAGTTTCCGGCAACCACCGTGGTCACGCCCTGGGTGATCTTGCAGGCCATATCCGGCGTTGCCAGCACCGCCCAGTCATCATGGGTGTGCACATCGATGAACCCCGGCGCCACCGCCAGCCCCGTGGCGTCCACCTCCTGCCGACCGACCCGGGACGCACAGGCCCCGACCTCGACAATCTGCCCGGCCTCGACCGCGATATCCGCACGCACCGCACCGGCCCCGGAGCCGTCAAAGACCAGACCACCCCGGATCAGAAGATCGCAGTCATGCACGACCGGACCTCAGCCGTCCTGGATGGCGGGTTCAGGGGTCTTTTCGGCCACCTGTTCGTCAATGCTGGCGGCCAGCGCCTCGGCGCGGGCGGCCAGTTCGGCCAGGGTTTCGGTGACGGCATCGGGCACCACCGGCACCTCGATCCGCTCGGCCTCGGGCTCGGGCCGGGCTTTCAGCGCGGCCAGTTCGGCCTCCAGTTCCTTGACCCTGTCCTCGGTCGCCGCCGTACGATCGGCCAGCATCAGCCCCGCCATCAGCAACATGCGCCCTTCGGGCATGCGTCCGATCTGGTCGGACAGCACCTGTGCCTCTTCGTCCAGCATGGCCGCGGCAGATTGCAGGAAGCTTTCTTCGCCCGGCTGACAGGACACCTCAAAACTGCGCCCCCCGATATGAATGCTGACTTCGGGCATTATGCCTCCTCCTCTTCTGCGGCGGGTGCCTGGGCGGCGGCCAGCAGAACATCCAACCGGCTGAGAACGGCGGACACTTCGGCCGAATCCGTGGCCTGCGCGGCGCGCAGCGCGTCCAGTTCGGCCAGCATGGCCTTGTTGATCAATCCGGCGTCCCCCACGCCTTCTTCATTGGCCTGACGCAGGGCGGCATTGCTTTCACGCAGCTTGTCGTTGGCCTGACGCAGGCGTTGCAGATCCATGTCCAGACGGGCCATCGCCTCGGCCTGGGCCGCCAGATCCTTGTTCATCTGCTCCAGTTGCTCTTCGTGGCGGGATTTGATCCGGCTCAGACGTTCCTGCAACTGGGCATTGGCGACGCGTTCTTCGTCCAGTTGCGCCTGTACGGCGGGGTCGGCCTCGGCCACAGCTGCGGCACGCTCGCCCAGCGCGTCGACGCCCGCGCCGATCCGCTCCATCGCCGCAGTGATCCGGGTTTGCAATTCTTCGATCTGACTCATCCCTGCCCCTTTTTTGTATGCCTTCGCCTCTGCGAATCGACCTGACGCGGTATCGCCGGATCGCTTGGCAAAAGTCTACAAAGCCCAGCCCATGGGTTTCAAGCACTTGAGCGGTTCCCTGCCCCCGCGTGCATCCCCCCGCCAGCTTCCTGCCAACCACCGGCTGGAACCGGGCGAACCCTTGCACTTTGGCCCGCGACTGTTATGCAGCAGGCACTGCCGACACCTCGACAAAGGAACAGCCCCGTGGACCTGACCGCGCTGCGCACTGCCAATCCCGATCACTGGAACAAAGCCACTGCCATCCGCACCCTGACGCTGGATGCCGTCGCTGCTGCAAACTCTGGCCATTCCGGCATGCCAATGGGCATGGCCGATGTCGCCACGGTGCTGTTTGAAAAACACCTGAAATTCGACCCCAAGGCGCCGAACTGGCCGGATCGCGACCGGTTCATCCTGTCGGCCGGTCACGGGTCCATGCTGATCTATGCGCTGCTGTACCTGACCGGGTACGAAGACATGACCCTGGATCAGATCAAGAATTTCCGCCAGTGGGGCTATCGCACCGCGGGCCATCCCGAATACGGCCATGCGGGCGGGATTGAGACCACCACCGGGCCGCTGGGTCAGGGGATATCGAACGCCGTTGGTTTCGCCATGGCCGAAGAAAGCCTGCGCGCCCGCTATGGCAAGAAAGTGGTGGATCACTACACCTATGTCATCGCCGGAGACGGCTGCCTGATGGAAGGCGTCAGCCAGGAGGCCATCGGTCTGGCCGGGCGTCAGGAACTGTCCCGCCTGATCGTGCTGTGGGACAACAACAACATCACCATCGACGGCACCGTGGACATCGCCGACCGCACCGATCAGGTGCAGCGGTTCAAGGCCTCGGGCTGGCATGTGCAGGAAATCGACGGGCATGACCCCGCGGCAATCGATGCCGCGCTGACCGCCGCCAAGAAAGCGGGCAAGCCGTCGATGATCGCCTGCAAGACCCATATTGCCCTGGGGCACGCGGCGCAGGATACCTCCAAGGGCCATGGCGCACTGACCGATGCGGGACAGCTCGCCGCCGCAAAAGAGGCCTATGGCTGGCCCCATGGCGCGTTTGACATCCCCGCCGATGTAAAGGCCGGCTGGGAAGCCATCGGCGCGCGCGGCGCATCTGACCGGGCCGAATGGGAGGCGCGTCTGGCCACCCTGTCGGGCCGCAAACAGGAAGAGTTTGCCCGCATTTTCGCCCGCGACGTGCCCAAGAAACTGTCCTCGGTCATTCGCGCGATCAAGAAACAGGCCAGCGAAGAGCAGCCCAAGGCCGCGACCCGCAAGTCCTCTGAAAACGTGCTGGCGGCGGTGAACCCGGTGATGACCGAAACCTTGGGCGGGTCCGCGGACCTGACCGGATCGAACAACACCAAGACCGCTGATCTGGGCGTGTTCATGCCCGAAAGCCGCGAAGGGCGGTACGTGTATTACGGCATCCGCGAACACGGCATGGCAGCGGCAATGAACGGTATGGCGCTGCACGGTGGCATCCGGCCTTATGGCGGCACGTTCATGTGCTTTACCGACTATGTCCGCCCGTCGATGCGGCTGGCGGCGCTGATGCAGATCCCGACCGTGTTTGTCATGACCCATGACAGCATCGGTCTGGGCGAAGATGGCCCGACCCACCAACCGGTCGAACATCTGGCCATTTCGCGGGCGACGCCGAACACCTGGGTGTTCCGCCCGGCCGATACGGTAGAAACGGCCGAGGCGTGGGAACTGGCGCTGTCGTCCAAAAACACCCCTTCTGTCCTGTCGCTGACCCGTCAGGGCCTGCCCACCGTTCGGACCGAGCACAAGACCCGCAACCTGACCGCTCAGGGCGCCTATGTGCTGGCCGAGGCAACAGGCAAACGGCAGGCGATCCTGATCGCCACCGGCTCCGAGGTCGAGATCGCGCTGGAAGCGCGCGACCGGCTCCAGGCCGAAGGGATCGGCACCCGGGTGGTGTCCATGCCCTGTATGGAGCTGTTTGCCGCGCAGGACGAAAGCTATCGCCGCAAGGTTCTGCCCGCAGGCCCCGTGCGGGTCGGGATCGAGGCCGCCATGCGTGATGGCGGCTGGGATCGCTGGCTGCTGGGCGAGCGTGGGCGCGAAGCCAAGGCCGGGTTTGTCGGCATGAACAGCTTTGGCGCGTCGGCCCCGGCGGAAACGCTGTATGAAAAGTTCGACATCACCTCGGCCGACACAGTGGCCGAAGTGAAACGGCTGCTGGGCTAGGACGTTTCGGTTTTGACCTGAACAAACAAGCATCGCTCACCGTATCGAAATCCAACTACGGGCCGCGTTGAGTGATGCAGGTTGAACCGACAACGCGCTGATAACGACTTGTCGACAAGTCGTCCGCGATTTGTCGACAAATCGATTTCAATTCGTCAACGAATTGACCCCCCTTTGGGGGGACGATGTGTCGACACATCGTCGGCAATTCGGTCACGAATTGTCCCTGCTGTCAGCAGATGGACAGGTTCCTGATTGCAGAAGATCACCATCTGGCCGGCATTGGTCATGGCCTGAAAGCCGCGCCTGCGGATTTCGGTCAGGAAGGCATCGCGCCCGGCCATTTTATCAATGTCGCGCAACGAACGGCGGATCACACCGCCCTTGTTCACCGCCTGCACGGAAAACACGCTGCGCATCCAGGCGTCGGGGGTCATAAACTCTCGGTTGGTCATGGGGCCAGCCTGCCCCATTCCGCTTAATGCAAGGTTAATGGGACTTGCCGCCCCCCAGCAGCGGTCCGATCACCCGGGTTGCGATCGGGATCAACGCCAGGCCAACCACCAGGCCAAACACACCATCCAGCCCTGCTGTCACCACCCATTTGGCAAAACCCGGCGCCTGGGTCAGGCTATGGGACGCCGCCTCGGCCAGGGATTTGATCTGTGCATAGGGAAAATCGATGTGGAAATGGTGCAGCCCGTGCACCAGGATCGACCCGCCAACCCACAGCATCGCGGCTGTGCCCACGGTGGACAGAACCTTCATCACCACCGGCATGCCCTTGACCAGCCCCCGGCCCAGCCCACGCGCCAGCCCGCTGTCAGAGCCCGCCATATGCAGCCCCACATCGTCCATCTTCACGATGATGGCCACGGATCCGTAAACCGCCACCGTCACCCCGATGCCGACCACAGCCAACGTCGCCCCCTGCATCCAGACATTCGGCGCCTCGATCGCCGACAAAGCGATGGTCATGATCTCGGCCGAGAGGATGAAATCCGTCTTGATCGCGCCTTTCACCTTGCGGTCCTCCAGGTGGCCGGGATCCCCCACGGCCATGTCCGCCTCCACATGTTTGTCGCCATGTGGGAACAGGACATGGAACACCTTTTCCGCCCCCTCGAAACACAGGTACATCCCGCCGCACATCAAGAGCGGTGTGATCAGCCACGGCGCAAAATTGGCCAGCAACAGGGCCAGGGGCAACAGGATCACCACCTTGTTGAACAGGCTGCCCCGCGTGATCTTCCAGATGATCGGCAATTCGCGCGCCGGGGCAAAACCCTGCACGTATTTCGGCGTCACGGCCGCATCGTCGATGATCACCCCGGCTGTCTTGGCCCCGGCCTTGCCCGCTGCCGCCGCAATGTCATCCACGCTGGTCGCCGCGACCTTTGCAATCGCCGCAACGTCATCCAGCAATGCCAACAACCCACTCATACCCGCGCCTCATCCTGTGCCGTGTCGTTGCGCTGCACCCTAACGAAAAGCTGAAACGACACAAGCGTTAGCGCAACCGGGCCAAGTTTGCGCTAACACCTTCATTTTTGAGCCATTTTACCCTTTAGGCGCGGCGGCCCGAACGATATACGCGCGCCAATCACACACGTATCGGAGTCCCCCATGACGATCAACGTCGGCATCAACGGATTTGGCCGCATCGGCCGCTGTACCCTGTCCCACATCGCTGCCTCGGGCCGCGAAGACATCCGCGTCGTCAAGGTCAATGCAACCGGGCCGCTGGAGACCGCCGCCCACCTGATCAAATATGACAGTGTGCATGGCCGTTTTCCGGGTGAGGTGACCATCGGGGACGGCACCATGGATCTGGGCCGGGGCGAGATGCAGATGTTCTCGACCTATGACATGAACGAACTGGACTGGGACGGCTGCGACGTTGTTCTGGAATGCACCGGCAAATTCAACGATGGCGAAAAGGCCAAGGCGCATCTGGACCGCGGCGCGGGCAAGGTGCTGCTGTCCGCACCGGGCAAGAACGTGGACAAGACCATCGTATTCGGCGTCAATGACGGCGACCTGACGGCATCGGATACAATGGTGTCGAACGGCTCGTGTACCACAAACTGCCTGGCCCCGCTGGCCAAGGTCCTGGACGAGGCCGTGGGCATCGAACATGGCATCATGACAACGATCCACGCCTACACGGGCGACCAGCCCACGCTGGATCGTCGGCACAATGACCTGTATCGCGCCCGCGCGGCGGCGATGTCGATGATCCCGACCTCGACCGGCGCGGCCAAGGCCCTGGGTGAGGTGCTGCCGAACCTGAAGGGACGCCTGGACGGGTCCGCCATCCGCGTGCCAACCCCGAACGTGTCCGCCGTGGACCTGACCTTCCGCGCGGGCAAGGATGTCACCGCGGACGAGGTGAACGACGCCGTACGCGCCGCCGCCTCGGGCGCGATGAAGGGCGTATTGGGGTATGAACCCGCGCCGCTGGTATCGACCGATTTCAACCATAGCAGCGAAAGCTCGATCTTTGCGCCGGACCAGACCCGCGTGGTGAATGACCGCATGGTGCGCGTACTGGCCTGGTATGACAACGAATGGGGGTTCTCGGTGCGTATGGCGGACGTGGCCGTGGCGATGGGCCGTCTCTAAGCTCCCGGCAATCTTGCGCATTCGGGCCCGGTCAGGCAATCTGGCCGGGCTTTTGCGTCCCTGACAGGCGCGGTCAGGCGAAAGGGCCGGAATGACAGATCGGATTGCCATATGGTTGGGGGGGCTTGTGCTGCTGGCCATCGGCGTGGACATTCTGCTCTACGGGACCGAGCACCTGCTGTTTCTGGCCCGCAAGATGTATGACCTGGTGGATTGGCTGGCATTCTGGCGCTAGGCTCTGGCGCATGGCTGCCCGCCACCACAGCGGTGCAGGTCTGACACCCTTGCGGCAAAATCACACCATCGCCACGTTGGTCCCCTATTCTGGAACCGGGCCTGCGTGTATTGCATCGCATCAAACGTTCACCTGTCGGTGATCCCGACAGCCCCGAGGGAATTACGAATGAAGCTGGAACACGCAAACCTGGCTGGAGTACTGGTGCTGACCCCCCGCAGGTTCGGAGACCATCGCGGTTTTTTCGCCGAGACCTATAACCGCAAGACCTATGCAGATCTGGGCATCACCCTGGATTTTGTGCAGGACAACCATTCTTTGTCGGCGCAGGTCGGCACCGTGCGGGGGCTGCATTTCCAGGCCCCGCCCCATGCGCAGGACAAGCTGGTGCGCTGCGGCCGGGGGGCGATTTACGACGTGGTCGTGGACATCCGCACAGGCAGCCCGACCTATGGGCAATGGCAGGGCTTTGTGCTGAGCGCAGAAAATGGCGTGCAATTGCTGGTCCCTGTCGGGTTTGCCCACGGGTTCATGACCCTGCTGCCAGATAGCGAAATCGTCTACAAATGCTCGGAGTTCTACGCCCCCGAAACCGAAGGCGCAGTGCGCTGGAACGACCCGGAGGTCGGCATTGCGTGGCCGCAGGACAACGACGCGGTGCTCAGCGACAAGGACGCCGCGGCCCCGCTGCTGGCCGATCTCGACAGCCCGTTCAAATGGGAGGGCTGACGCGATGAAGATCCTTGTCACCGGTGGCGCGGGCTTCATCGGGTCCGCCGTTGTGCGGCTGGCCGTCACACGCGGGCACGCCGTGGTCAACCTGGATGCGCTGACCTATGCCGCCTGCATGGACAACGTGGCCCCGGTCGCAGACAGCCCGCTCTATGCGTTCGAGCAGGCCGACATCCGCGACCGCGCCGCGCTGGACCGTATCTTTGCCGCGCACAAACCGGATGTTGTGATGCATCTGGCTGCTGAAAGCCATGTGGACCGCTCGATCGACGGGCCCGCGGATTTCATCGAAACCAACATCACCGGCACCTTCAACATGCTGGAAGCCGCGCGCAGCTATTGGCAAGCGCAAGGACAGCCCGAAACATTCCGGTTCCACCATATCTCGACCGACGAAGTGTTCGGGTCCCTGCCCGCCGATCCATCGGTCAAATTCACCGAAGACACGCCCTATGACCCGCGCAGCCCCTATTCCGCGTCCAAGGCCAGCTCTGACCACCTGGTGCGCGCCTGGCACGAAACCTATGGGCTGCCGGTGATCCTGACCAATTGTTCCAACAATTACGGGCCGTATCACTTTCCGGAAAAACTGATCCCCGTGGTGATCCTGAACGCGCTGGCGGGCAAAGCCCTGCCGATCTATGGCGACGGGTCCAACATCCGCGACTGGCTGTTTGTCGAGGATCACGCCGACGCGCTGCTGCTGGCGGTGGACAAAGGCCAGGTCGGACGCAGCTACAACATTGGCGGGGACAATGAACGCACCAACCTGGAACTGGTGCAGGCCATCTGCGCCATTCTGGACAGGGTGCAGCCCCGCGCGGATGGCAGTTATGCCGATCTGATCACCTTTGTCACCGACCGCCCGGGCCATGACGCGCGCTATGCCATCGACGCCGCCCGGATCCAGGCCGAGCTGGGCTGGCGGCCATCCGTCACGGTCGAAGAAGGGCTGGAGCGCACGGTGCGCTGGTATCTGGACAACGAGGCGTGGTGGCGGCCACTCCAATCCCGCCAGGGCGTGGGCGAGCGGCTGGGAACGGCCAAAGAGGCGTCTTGATGTATCACATCAAGAATGCCAGCCGAGGGGTTGAATAAAATGAATATACTTGCTTTCGGCCGCTCTGGTCAGGTTGCCACGGAACTGCAATCCCTCGCGGATGTGACCGCTCTGGGCCGCGATCAGGCAGACCTGTCGGACCCTGCGGCCTGCGCCGCCGCGATCCACAGCCACAGCCCCGACGCGGTGATCAACGCCGCCGCCTATACCGCCGTGGACAAGGCCGAGGACGAAGAGCCGCTGGCCACCACCATTAACGGCGACGCGCCGGCGCAAATGGCCCTGGCCTGCGCTGATCTTGGTATCCCGCTGGTTCACATCTCCACCGACTATGTCTTTGCAGGCGACGGGACGCGCCCCTGGGCACCGGATGATCCCACCGCGCCGCCCAATGCCTATGGCCGGTCCAAACTGGCCGGAGAGGCGGGCGTGCGCGCCGCCGGTGGCCCGCATGCGATTCTGCGCACCTCCTGGGTGTTTTCGGCCCATGGCAACAACTTCCTGAAAACCATGCTGCGCCTGAGCGAAACCCGCGATGCACTGAGCGTCGTGGCAGACCAGATCGGCGGCCCGACCCCGGCCCGCGCCATCGCGCAGGCCTGCCTGACCATTGCCGCGCAACTGGCCGAAGACCCAACAAAATCCGGCACCTACCATTTCAGCGGCGCACCCGATGTCGGATGGAACACCTTTGCCGAAGACATCTTTGCCCAGGCCGGTCGCACCGTCGCCGTGACCGCCATTCCCACTGCCGACTACCCCACCCCGGCCACACGCCCGCTCAATTCCCGCATGGACTGCGGCGCGACCGAAGCAACCTTTGGCATTGCCCGCCCGGATTGGCGCGGGGCCGTGGGCGACATTCTGACCACATTGGAGACATCCGCATGACCAACCGCAAAGGCATCATTCTGGCCGGTGGCTCGGGCACGCGGCTCTATCCCATCACCATGGGCGTCTCGAAACAGCTTCTGCCGATCTATGACAAACCGATGATCTACTACCCGATTTCGGTCCTGATGCTGTCCGGCATCCGGGAAATCGCGGTCATCACCACACCCGAGGATCAGACCCAGTTCCAACGCCTGCTGGGCGATGGCAGCCAGTTCGGCGTGGAATTCACCTGGATTGTCCAGCCCTCCCCCGACGGTCTGGCGCAGGCATACCTGCTGGCCGAGGATTTCCTGGATGGCAGCCCCTCGGTGCTGGTTCTGGGCGACAACATCTTTTTCGGCCACGGCCTGCCAACCATGCTGCACGCCGCGGACGCGCGCGACACTGGCGGGACGGTGTTTGGCTACCAGGTGGCCGACCCGGAACGCTATGGGGTCGTGGGGTTCGACAGCGCAGGCCGCGCGACCGAGATCATCGAGAAACCCCAGGTGCCGCCATCGAACTACGCGGTCACGGGACTGTATTTCCTGGACGGCGCGGCCCCGGAACGGGCCAAGGCAGTACAACCCTCGGCCCGCGGAGAGCTGGAAATCACGTCGCTCCTGTCGATGTACCTGGACGAAGGCTCCCTGTCGGTGGAGCGTATGGGGCGGGGGTATGCCTGGCTCGACACCGGCACCCATGCCAGCCTGCTGGATGCCGGGAATTTCGTTCGCACCCTGACCGAACGGCAGGGCCAGCAGGTCGGCTGCCTGGAAGAGATCGCCTTTGAACAGGGCTGGATCAACCGTGACCAGTTGCTGGCGCGGGCCGAGGCCTTTGCCAAGAACGATTATGGCCGGTACCTGATGCGCGTGGCGGGCGACGCCTAGGCCCCCGGCCCTGACGGACAGGCGTCGATCAGTCCGCCGCGCGGGGGGTTTCCTGCGTGATCATCTTTTCGTCAGCGGCAATGCAGGTCACGGTGATGTCCGTGCTGCCATCCTTGGACACAAACGTGCTCTCCAACCGCTCTGCCGTGTTCACGGTGAACCGCGTCAGTTTTCCGGTATGCGCCATATAGAGCGCCTGCAAATTGGCCCGGCAGGCCGCAAAATTGGCGTCCTGCTCAAACGTCTTGGTCTCTGCCGACACAAACGCAGGGACCAACAGCGCGATACCCGCCATTGCAAGGGAACCGGTTCGAAACATGGTGTTGCCTCCAATATCTTTGGTTTTCAATATCATGCGCCACGCAAATCCACGCGGGCCATTCCTGATCTCGCGCGGATCACGGCCGCGGTCAAGCCGCTTGGGCGCGCTGACGCCCGTTCGTGTCACTCCTGACTGGCACAATGCCCTCTGACAGGGCACAAATGTGCCGTCGAATAACGACTCGGTGAGTAAACAGAGGAGCCGGTAACATGGGCTTGTTTAATTTTTGGAAAAAGAAAGAAGACCCCGCACCCGAAGCGGACGCGGTGAAAAAGGAAATAGAAGACCTGGGCCTGGACACCAACGGCATGGACATCTCGGTCGCCGGTGACGTGGTCAAGGTCGCGGGCAAGGCCGTCAGCCAGGAGGTCAAGGAAAAGGTCATCATGGCCGTGGGCAACCTGGCCGGCGTTGGCGCGGTGGACGACGCCGTGGACGGCGACGATCCGGTGTTCCACGAGGTCGAAAAGGGCGACAGCCTGTGGAAAATCGCGGAAAAGGCCCTGGGCGACGGATCCCGCTACAACGAGATTTTCGAGGCCAACAAGCCGATGCTGAAAGACCCCGACCAGATTTTCCCCGGTCAGAAACTGCGCATCCCGCAAGCTTGACCTGACCCAAAAGACAAAGGCAAAGCGACCAGCTTTGCCTTTGTTTGCCAGCGATCAGCCTATTGTCCGGCTGCGGGCCCGATAGGGGGGCAAGACAGACACAGCCGGGCGGGATAAATGCGCGCCGTCAGGCCACGTCCCCGGGATTGTAGGGAACCGTTCCCGGGCCGCCTGTATTGATCAGAACTCCGTTTGTGGCGGGGTTGAGCGCACTGCCGGCGGTAAAAAAGAGCAAGGCTGCACCAGCTGCGAAGGCAAACGGCAAGACATACCAAGGCGGCTTGGCATCGGCGCCTATGCGCAACCCATCCGCTTTGGGCACGATTTTTCCCACGATGGACAGACCAACGGTCCCGACAAAGACATAGCCGTTTTCCTCGTAACGCACCTTTTTGGGCGGCGCGCTCAGCTTGAATGAATGCCCGTCGACCATGGCAATCTTGAACGACCACGCCCCACCTGCCCCCGAAATTGTCAAGGTCAACAGGTCACTGTCCTTGGAGCTTTTGCCATCAAACTGAAACTGTATCCCGTTGCAGGTTTTGATCAGCGACGCGTTATAGGTCTTGATATCGAAACTGACGGGCAATTCACCTTTCTTGGCCACGTTGAGGATGCCCGTTGTCTGAACGTCCAGATGAATCATGAAGGGCACGCCCGGCGGATAGATGGCCGAGTGCTGTGATTTGGTGTAATTGACCAAATCCACCTTGTACTCTGGCATCAACATCCGCGCGGCATAGGCCGTACCGCCGCTTTTCGGTTTTGCCCCTGTCGCCGCATGGTTTTCCGGCACGGACATCTTGGGAATTTCCAGGGTCTGACCGAAGACCAGTTGCCGGACGTTGTAGCTTTGGATGACTTCCCAGTAGATCTGGGATCCATAATACTTCAGCGACAGGTCGCGCAGTGTTTCCTTGTCTTTCAACTGATGTTTCTGGCCACCACAATCGACACGCTTGTAGGCAAAATCCACGGCCACGGCTGGCAGAAACTTTTTACCGGTCTTCTTCATGGATATCCTGGGATTGGCCGTGCACCCCGGATACCCTTTCATGACTTTGGTCAGCTTGCCGTCACATTCCTTGCGCAAGAGCTTTGTCGCTTCGCTGATGTTCTTGGCGTTCCAATCCAGCATCTCCGCGACATTGCTGGTCTTGAATTTGGCATCGAGCTTTTTCAGAATCGGGGCTGACCGCAAATAAGAGGTCATCTGCTCTGAAAGGGTTTTGGCGTAGACGCCTTCTTCTTTCTTCCAAGTGGTTTCAAATGGATTCTTGGCAGTGGCAGGCATGGGGTTGCTCCCAAAAGTATAGATTGCTTCAAAAAATGGGACGGGGAACCAATGCTCCCCAACGTCAAGCATCCAGAAGACGTCTACACGATCAATAATCAGATCGAACGTGCCGCGTTTCGGCGAAGCTTGGCCTATAGCCGACCCAGATCGCGCCTCTGACGCACGAGCGCCGCACGATCAACAAGCATCCTGTGATTGATTGGAAAAGAACAATTGGTACCCAAGGCCGGACTCGAACCGGCACGCCCGCAAAGGCGGGGGATTTTGAAAACCCAAAATGTTCATTCACTTCGAAGGCGGTTTCCTCACTGTCCAGATTTCGTGCCGCCCCAGGTAACGGTTTTTGCCGCCTTCTTGCCGAACCCGCCTTGGCTTCCAATTTCCGCATGATGGATGCAGCCCCTTAGCGGCTGTCGCAGCGTGACCGCAGTCTTCAAGGCACGGATTGCCAGGTCGCGCGTCATGCGATTGCCAACGGCACGGCTGATGCCACTTGCTGGCGTGTCAGCCCGCTGGTCAGCGCATTCCGCACCGCATCAGCCTGCAATTCACCCGTCCGTTTCGTTGCCACAGTCGGTCGCCGTTGCTGCAATAAAGGATATCAAGTGAACAGCACAAAAAGACGACGGGTCCAGTCCACGAAGCAGGGGCGTGGATCAACCGTTGGTCTTTTCGACGAGCACCTTGTTGTTCTTGATCAGCCGCGTGGACAATGTCGCCAGCCGCTTGCCCTGATGCGCAATGGGGCGGGCTGGTGGTGGTGTTTGGTTGGGGGCAGCGATCTGGGGAAACAGCGCAAGGATTTCCTCGACTGCGTCAGGTGAGAGCGCGCGGAGGGATTGGGCGCCTGTGAACAGGCTCTCCGTCCAAGCCCCGTTCGAGAAAATCAGTTCATGGTTTGATAAGAGAATGTGGTGGTACGTGACCTCTCGCGTGCCTGCATCAACCTCAATACCCGGAAACCCCGTGAGTTTCTTGGCCGGGACAAGGGCCTCACGGGTGCCGAACATGCGTTCTGCCACCTGTGACCTGATCAGGATGCGATGCTGTGGAG
>JAOXSC010000035.1 GCA_025800215.1 Marinibacterium sp. | reverse complement strand
CTTGTCTTCGCCCTTGTCTTCGCCCTTGTCTTCGCCCTTGTCTTCGCCCTTGTCTTCGCCCTTGTCTTCGCCCTTGTCTTCGCCCTTGTCTTCGCCCTTGTCTTCGCTCTTGTCTTCGCCCTTGTCTTCGCCCTCGGCCCTTGAATAGCCACGATCTTTTGGAACCTGCTCTTCCTGTGCTTCGGTACCCGGTGGGATCAGAGAATCCTTTGGCTTAGTGCAAAAGACTTCAAGCGCGCTGAATCTCAGGGACGGTTTGTGGTTGGCATCAACGTATTGGCTTGTTGTTTCCGCGTTTCCAGGTTGAGTTCCCCCGTCTTGGGGAACAGGTTTCGTTTCGCCGGAGGTCCCACTGGTACCGGTGCTGTCCGTGGTCTGTGCCCCATCGGCCTTGTCGCCGTTCGGGCGTTCGGCCTTCTTAAAGCAAAAGAAGTTGTGGCTTCTTGTGAAGAACTCTCTTTTGAACGGGTAAGAACCGTTCGCTTTCTTGATCTCGCCGTTGATACTGATGATCTCATTCTTCAGCTCAATGACTGCGTTCAGGTGAGCCCAACCCTGCCCAAAAGCCAGCATCTGGTTGCCGGCATTTTCGCCGTCTGGGGCTGCGTCTTCCAATATCCACTTTAGGTAGCGACGTTCCAGATCTGTGCGGTTCTGTGCTGACAGGTGATCGGCTCTTGCAATGACAACTTCGGCTGTTTGCGACCAGATCGTGAAGGAAGCGGTCAGCATAAGGATTACAACCGCCAGGAATACGATCAACAGTCGTTCCACGCGCAAGAACGCATGTTGAACCAGTGCAAGTGCATAGCTCAGGGTGTCTTTGTATCGCTCTTTGCGGACGGGACGAGCGTCGCGCAGCTCGGGGATGGTAACGGGATGTATCCAAGGCGCTGCTTTGTTCAATTCGCTTCGCAAGGTGCGGAATACAAGGCTTCTTTGATCGGTCGCTGTCGAAGGGTCAATTGCATCGACCGCTGCCAGGGCATCAAGCAGATCATCGTTTCTCAGAAGTCCTGAACGGCTGGCATAATCCGCAACCAGCGATGCATCTTCTCGCAGCGCGATTTCTTCTCTGGAGAGGTCGACCACAATCTGCCCTCCGCGCTCTATCCCAGCGTACCATTGTACCAAAAGCCGTTATACCAGCATTGGCAAAATGCACCTGGCGGACCTGCGACCGAAGCCCAGCACCAGAAGTTTGGGGTGAAGCAGATGGTTCCCGGGTAGTGTGGTGGGACTTGCGCGAGTACCGGTTGGCTGAAACTTCCGAAGCCAAATAAAACGAGCAGTACGGCGCCCAAGACCCTTCGGATCTGTTGTGCCATAATAGAATTTCCATAATAATTCAGTTTAGGAAAACACGATTCCTCAGTGTTTGCAATATTTTCATTTTTTCGGTTTTGATGGGATCAACTCAGGCTTGTTCGAAAGCGGCTTCTGAAAGCCGCGCGGGCTGGTCCGATCGCCCGCGACAGAACCGCCGTTCAACGGGCGCTGCGCCGGTGACGCTCACGATCAGGTGCAATCTGCCCGCTGGCTGTCATGGTCCTGTCAAAAACTCCGATTACGGGGGGACCCACGTCCTGTGCTAGACTGGTCGCGCCGCAAGGCGACCGTTTGGCCCGGCCCTTCGGGGTGGGGACGTCTCTCAGCCAGCTTCCGACAGGTAGGATTGCCAGATGACCCAAGAAAACAACGGAACCCTTTCGTTCGATGACTTCGACGAAAAGATCAACCCGCGCCCCGAAGACAATGATTTCGACCGGATCGTCGAAACCGCGATCTCGCGCCGTGGCCTGCTGGGCGGCGTGCTGGCCTTTGGCAGCGTGACCGCGCTGGGCGGTATCCTGGCCCCCACCGGCGCCAAGGCATCCACCAGCCGCTTTGCCTTTGAGCAGATCCCGACCTCGACCGCCGACACCGTTGTCGTGCCCGAAGGCTACAAGGTCGACGTCATGATGCGTTGGGGTGATCCGATGTGGTCGGATGCGCCCGAATTCGACGATGCCACCCGTGGCACCGCCGCCAGCCAGGCGCGCGCCTTTGGTGACAACACCGACGGCATGGATGTGTTTTCGCATGACGGCCATACGCTGCTGGTGGTGAACAACGAATACACCAACCGCAACATCATCGCCCTGTCGGCCGATGAAGACCGCCGCATCCAGGACAAGGACGACATCGCCAAAGGCATGATGGCGCACGGGATTTCGGTGGTGGAAATCACCAACGAAGACGGCACCTGGAAAATGGTGCAGGACAGCCCCTACAACCGCCGCATCACGCCGATGACGGACATGGATCTGACCGGCCCCGCCGCGGGCCATGACCTGCTCAAGACCGATGCGGATCCCTCGGGCACCAAGTCGCTGGGCACCTGGAACAACTGCGGCAATGGCGTGACCCCCTGGGGCACCTACCTGACCTGCGAAGAAAACTTCAACGGCTACTTCTCGGCCCCTGAAAACCCCGATCACGAGGTGTCGGCCGAGCTGAAACGCTATGGCATTTCGTCCGAAGACTGGGGTTACAACTGGGCCCTGATCGAAGACCGGTTCGACGTGGCCAAGCACCCCAATGAGCCCAACCGCGCCGGGTATGTGGTCGAAATCGACCCGACCGACCCGACCTCGACCCCCAAAAAGCGCACGGCTCTGGGCCGGTTCAAGCATGAAAATGCCGAAGCCGTGGTTAACAATGACGGGCGCGTCGTGGTCTATATGGGCGATGACGAGCGTGGCGAATTTGTCTATCGCTATGTGTCGAACGGTGTGTATGCGCCGGGTGCGTCGACCGACGACCTGCTGGAAGACGGTGTGCTTTATGTGGCGGTGTTCGACGATGACGGCACCGGCAAATGGATGGCCCTGACCCCCGAAACCACCAGCATGGATCAGGCGGAAATCCACGTCCACACCCGCCAGGCGGCGTCGGCCGTGGGCGCGACCACCATGGACCGTCCCGAATGGATTTCGGCCAACCCCAACGCGGCCGAAGTCTTCTGCTGCCTGACCAACAACAAGAACCGCGGCGTCAAGCCCAATGCCGGTGGCGACGACACCGCCGTCAACGGCCCCAACCCGCGCGAGGCCAACAACTATGGCCAGATCGTGCGCTGGCGCCCCGAAGGCGGTGACCACACCGCCGATGGCTTTGCCTGGGATCTTTATGTGCTGGCGGGCAACCCCACCGTGCATGACGATGCCTATGCTGGGTCGGACAATGTCAACGCCGACAACATGTTCAATTCGCCGGACGGTCTGGCGTTTGACAGCAACGGGCTGGTGTGGATCCAGACCGATGGCAACTACAAGAACGAAGGCGACTTTGCCGGTCAGGGCAACAACCAGATGCTGGCTGGCGATCCCGTCACCGGCGAGATTCGCCGCTTTATGGTGGGGCCGAACGAATGCGAAATCACCGGCCTGACCTGGTCGCCGGATCGTCGCACCATGTTCGTGGGCATCCAGCACCCGGGCGAGCGTGGCAACAGCCACTGGCCCGCAGGCGGCACATCGGTTCCGCGGTCGGCCATCATCGCGGTGACCCGCGAAGACGGCGGTCTGGTGGGCTAAGCCCCGATCCGGCCTGATCGGGGCATCCCCCGGTCGGGCCCCTGAACAAAAAGACCCCCGCGCCGCACGCGTGGGGGTTTTTGCTGTGCAGATGTGGCCAAACGGGGGGTGCGTGTTCAGCCCGCCGGGCGGGGGCTGGCCTGCATCACTTGAAGTTCCGGCTGTCCTTGATCTGGTCCCAGGCCCAGACGACCTCTTGCAGCTGTTCTTCCTGGCTGCGGTCGCCGCCATTCATGTCCGGGTGCAGGACCTTGATCAGCTTCTTGTAGGCTTTGCGCACCTCGGCCTTCGTCCAGCTGTCCTTGGCTTCCAGGATCTCGATCGCGCGGCGCTCGGTCGGGGGCAGGCGGTGCCCGGCGCCGACGCTGGTCGAATTGCGCCCCGGATTCTGCGTGGCATTCGATCCCAGAACCTGATGCGGGTCTTCGATCCCCAGCCGCGCCCAGGCGCGGGCTTCGGGGTCGCCCATGGGCTTGGTTTCGCGTTCCCACACGCGGTCCTTGGATTTCTGGGCGTTCAGTTCGGCTTCGGTCGTGCCGTCAAAGAAGTTCCATTTGAGATTGTATTCGCGCACATGCTCCTGGCAGAACCAGAAGAAATCATCGAGCACATCCGGCGCCTTGGGCGCGCGATATTTGCCGGGTTTGTCGCAGCCTTCGTGGTCGCAGACCCGGGTCGAGGTTTCGGACGCCCCCGACATGCCCCGGCGCCCGCGCGGGTTCTTTTTCTTTGCCGACGAAACGGACATGTCAAATCCAAAAGGATCGTTCTTCGTCATTCTGGGTCCCTTTCTGCCTCTCTGCGCCCCGGTCCTGTCCCGGTCCTGCCCCTGTCCTGCGCCGGTGCCGACGGCCATCGGGGCGGCCATGTGCGAGTCGGGTTTGAAACACGGAGGGGGGAGTTTAATCTAAACAGCGCGAGATAGAAGAGGTTCGCGCGCCCATCCCGGCACAAATTTGCCCGTTGCGCGCTCGTGCCTCACCCAGGGTTTCCTGTCATAAGCGGCAGGAACAAAGAACCGGCAGATCAAGGAGCCACCAGATGAGCGCAACGCCTGTGACCGACGAAATCACCCGACGCCTGACGGCGGAATTTGCCCCGCGCGATCTGCAGGTGGTGGATGACAGCGAACGCCATCGCGGGCATGCGGGATATCAGGATGGGGGCGAAAGCCATTTCAACGTGCGCATCCGTGCCGATGCGTTCGAAGGGCTCAGCCGGATCGCGCGGCACCGCGCGGTGCACAGCGCGCTTGGGGCCGATCTGGTGGCCCGGATCCACGCGCTGGCGCTTGATATCGACGTCTGACGTTGGGCGCCGGGCGCGGGCCCGTTACCCCCTGTCGGTATCGTCGGATCCGCGCGCGCCATCGGCGGGGGATGCAACGGCAGGGGCATCGCCCGCTTCGGGGTCGGGCACCGCGCGCAGGGTCGGGCGGCCCGCTTGCCCCGCCTGATCGGGGCGTTCGGGCAATTCCGGTTCAGGGTCCGGGATATAGCGCTGTGGCACGCCCATGGGCGCCACCGCTTCGGCCGCAGCGCTGAGCCGGCGAAAGACCAGCAGGTTGCGCCAGGTGGTGGCCGTGCCGGTCAGGCCCGAACGTTCTTCGTTCGGCAAAAGCTCGGCGCGCTGGAATTCCCAGCCTTCGGCGGCCATGTCGTTCATCACCGTTTCGATGGTGCGGGCAAACCGGGCCTCGGGCGTTTTGGCGTCGCGGCTCTTTTCGCCCCGCTGCGGTGCGGGGATGACCTTGTATTCGTAGTGCGGCATCTTCGGTGTCCAATGGCGTTTGACCAGAGCCTAGCGCGCGGCACGCCGATGATCCAGTGGGCGGGTTTCATGAAGGCCGCGTTGGGCAAAGGGCTGCGGCCCTGCGTCAGTGGCGCAGCCCCATGGGCTGGCCTACCCAGTCCGGCCGGGGCAGGGTGGCATGGGCGGCCTGCACGGCCCGGATCCGTGCTGCCACGTCTTCGGGCATGGGCACCACGCGCGGCCCCGACAGGTCCACATGCAGCCCGACGCCTTCGCCCCGCGCCGACAGCCAGCCATCGGCGTGAAACAGCTCCTGCGCGAAATGGAAAGACCGGTCCGTCAGGTCGAGGATCTGCGTCGTCACATAGACCGGGTCGTCCTTGTGCAGTTCGCGGATGTAACGCATCCGATAGTCGGCCGAAAACGTGCTGAGCCCGCGTTCACGGATATAGTCGACGCCAAACCCCATGGACTGGAACGCCTCGTCCCCCGCCTGATCCATCAGCACGTTGTAATATGCCATGTTGAGATGGCTGTTGGCGTCGATCCATTCGGGGCGCACCGACATGATCGAGGATCGGAAAAGGGCGGGCTGTTGGGACATGGGATGGCTCCTGTGCTGGGGGATACCCACACCAGAGCGCGGCGCAATGCAAGCGACACGTTGCGTAGCGCGGGGACGGGCCCTGCGCCTGTCAGCCCTTTTCGAGCGCCGTGCGTGCGCGGGTCAGCCCGCTCTGAGCGGCCTGCCACTGCTTGGGGTAGGCTTTCGCATCAAGAGGTTCCAGCGCGGCCTGAAAGGCGGCGACGGATTGTTCCAGGATGGCCCTGTCATTCTTGGCCAGCCGATGCAGCGCCCGCCCCAGATTGGTTTGCAGTTTCGACCAGCGCAGCGGCCATTTCGCCCGCGCGCAATGGTCGGATGCTGTGCGTAGCACGGACACCGCTTCGGTCAGCCGCGCTTTGCGCTCACCCCCGCGGGCCTGCACCATCAGGCTGAGCGCCAGCGCTTCGAGCGCCCTGACCTGTTCGATGGGGGCGTTGGCGCGGCTCTTGGCGTGGCGCGCCAGTTCCGTCGTGATTTCCATGTCGATCGTGTCATGGCTTTGCCGGGCGCGCTGCAGCCAGTCTGAATGGCGGTCGAGAAGCTGCAGCAAGCCGTCACGACCCGGCGGGATCGCCGACAGCTCGCGCGTCACGATCGCATCAGTGTCTTTGGGCGCACTCGGGGCCGTCTTTGGGGTGGTGTCGGACGGTGTTGTGCCTTGCGCCGCAGGATCGCCATCCCGCAGGGCGGCCACGTGATCATCGGGGATGTTCAGTGCCGTGCAGTATTTTTTGATGGTCGGTGCGGTGGGGTTGGCCACCTTGCCACTTTCAAGCGATGCCACATCCCGACCGCGCTTGCGGTTGCCAAACACGGCGTCAGCAAGATCGGCCTGAGACAGTCCTGCCGCGTTGCGAAGCGAAGAAACATGCGCGCCGAACCGGGCGCCGAAGGTCTGGATGGTGTCTGTCAACTCGGGCACTGCTTGATTGGGTCAAAAGATCGGGTGGAAATGTGTTTAATCGTGACACACCATACGACCGTGATCCCCCAACTGACAAGGCATGGGCCCCGTTGTTCGGGGCGGGGCGACAATCTGCCTGCGCGCCCTGCGCGGGGTGTGGGGCCCGGCGGCATTGCGGGGCTGGCCTGTTGCCCGGCGGCGCAGGCACCGTTCCGGGCCAGACCTGGCAGGCGGCAGGCATAAAAAAAGGGGGCTGTGCCCCCTTTTTCGCATGCTGTGCAAAGCCGCTCAGAGCCCGAGCTTGGCGCTAACGATCTCGTTCACGGCCTTGGGGTTGGCCTTGCCACCGGTGGCTTTCATCACCTGACCCACGAACCAGCCCGCAAGCTTGGGGTTGGCCTTGGCCTTTTCCACCTGAGCAGGGTTGGCGGCGATCACATCTTCCACGGCGGCTTCGATGGCGCCGGTGTCGGTGACCTGCTTCATGCCGCGCTGCTCGACGATCTCGAAGGGGTCGCCGCCTTCGGTATAGACGATTTCAAACAGATCCTTGGCGATCTTGCCGGAAATGTCGCCTTTGGCGATCAGCTCGATGATGGCGCCCAGCTGGTCGGGGCTGACCGGGCTGTCGGTGATGCCGTGGTCTTCTTTCTTGAGCCGCCCGAACAGTTCGTTGATCACCCAGTTTGCCGCCATCTTGCCGTCGCGCCCATTGGCCACGGCTTCGAAATAGGCGGCCGATTCCACCTCGGCGGTGAGCACCGATGCGTCGTAATCCGACAGGCCGAAATCGCTGATAAAGCGCGCCTTCTTGTCGTCGGGCAGTTCGGGCAGCGCGGCCTGAATGTCATCGACCCAGCCTTGTTCGATCTCAAGCGGCAGCAGGTCGGGATCGGGGAAATAGCGGTAATCATGCGCTTCTTCCTTGGACCGCATGGACCGTGTTTCCCCCTTGTCGGGATCATACAGGCGGGTTTCCTGATCCACCGTGCCACCGGCTTCGACAATGGCGATCTGGCGGCGGGCTTCGACTTCGATCGCCTGCTGGATGAACCGCATGGAGTTCATGTTCTTGATTTCGCAGCGCGTGCCCAGATGCGAAAAGTCCTGGGTTTCCTGGTATTTCTCATAGGCACCGGGGGCGCAGATCGACACGTTCACATCCGCCCGCAGGTTTCCGTTCTGCATGTTGCCATCGCAGGTGCCCAGATAGCGCATGATCTGGCGCAGCTTGGCGATATAGGCGGCGGCCTCTTCGGGGCCGCGAATGTCGGGGCGGCTGACGATTTCCATCAGGCACACGCCGGTGCGGTTGAGATCGACAAAGGACATGGCCGGATCCATGTCATGGATCGACTTGCCGGCGTCCTGCTCCATGTGGATGCGTTCGATGCGCACGCGCCGCGCGGTGCCGTCGCCCAGCTCCACCAGCACTTCGCCTTCGCCCACGATGGGGTGATAGAGCTGCGAGATCTGATAGCCCTGCGGCAGGTCGGGATAGAAGTAGTTCTTGCGGTCAAAGGCGGATTTGAGGTTGATGTCAGCCTTCAACCCCAGGCCCGTGCGCACGGTCTGTTCGACGCAGAATTCGTTGATCACCGGCAGCATGCCCGGCATGGCCGCATCCACCAGCGCCACATTCGCGTTGGGTTCGGCCCCAAAGGCGGTCGAGGCGCCGGAAAACAGCTTGGCGTTGGAGCTGACCTGGGCGTGCACCTCCATCCCGATCACAAGCTCCCAATCCTGTTTGGCGCCAGAGATCACTTTGGGTTTCGGGGTGTCGTAGGTCAGGTCCAGCATCTGTCATCGGCTCCTTGCGGTAACTCGCGTCTTCTAGGCCAGAGGCGGGGGCAGAACAAGGCCTCAGCGCAGGCTGAAATGATGACGCTCGATCGTGACCCCGGCGCGCCCGAGTGCGGCGTCGATTTCGGCGCGGGGGGGCGTGCATTCATAGGGCAGGCGCACGCGCCGCCCCGATGTCAGAACCACGCTGATCCGCAGTGAGAAATCCCAGCTTGTGTCCAGCCGCATGTGGTCGATGTCACGGCGTGGCACGTGGCCTTCGGCGCGGCCTGTCCACCAGCGCAGCGCGCTGTCGTCCAGCGCAAGGCCCGCGCGCGGATTGCGCCACAGATCCCAGAGCGCCGGCAGGGTGGCCAGCGCCCCCAGCCCCAGCAGCCAAAGTGCTGCGCCGAATTGCATGCGCAGCACCACCAGCCCGCCCAGCACCAGCGCCACGATCAGCGCGGTGCGCGGGCTGCGGCCCTGACGTTCAAAGCGGTAGCCCGTCATCGTCCGCCAGTGACATCCAGCGTGGTGCCCGTGACATAGGACGCCTTGTCCGACATGAGCCACAGGATCGCTTCGGCGACCTCGTCAGGCTGTCCGGTGCGCTGCATGGGCACGCGGGTGGCCAGGCGTTCGGCGCGGTCGGGGGCGCCGCCCTTGGCGTGGATGGGCGTGTCGATCAGGCCCGGCCGCACCGACAGTACCCGGATCCCGTCGGCGGCCACCTCATCGGCAAGGCCTTTGGTAAAGGTGTCGATGGCCGCTTTCGAAGCGGCGTAATCCACGAATTCATTGGCCGACCCGATCCGCGCTGCGGCCGAAGACACATTGACGATGACCCCGCCGCGCCCTTGCATCCGCAGCACCGCCGCGCGGGCGGTCAGGATGGCGCCGATGACGTTGACATCGAACATCCGGCGCAGGCGGGCATGGTCCATGTCGGTGACCCGTGCCAGCCGGTCGACGATCCCGGCATTGTTCACCAGCGCGTCGATCCGGCCAAAGTGCTGATCGAGCGTGTCAAACAGCGCCTCGATGGCCAGCGGGTCGGCCACATCGCAGGGGGCGGTGACGCAGGTGGCGCCCATCGCCCGGCAGGCATCGGCCACGGCATCCGCGCCCTGCGCATCGCTGCGATAACTGAGCAGCAGGTCATAGCCCGCCCCCGCGGCCAGCCGCGCGGTGGCCGCGCCGATGCCGCTGCTGGCACCGGTGATCAGCAGGACGGGACGGTCAGGCATTGCGGATCCGATCTATCATCTCGGTGGTGTCGCGTGACAGCCCGTCCGTGGCCGCGATGCGCGCCAGCTGGGCGGCGATCAGCGCCTGCCGGTCGCTGTCATAGCGCCGCCAGGTCTGGAACGCGGCACACATGCGCGCGGTGGTCTGCGGGTTCACCGGATCCAGCGTGATCAGCCAGTCGGCCAGCAGCGCATAGCCCGACCCGTCCGCCCGGTGAAAGCCTGCGTGATTGCCCGCAAGCGACCCGATCACGGCGCGGAACCGGTTGGGGGTCTTCCAGTGGAAATCGGCATGCTCGGTCAGCGCGCGCGCCACGGCAACGGCGCGGTCGGGGGCGGCCTGCATCACCTGCAGGGCGAACCATTTGTCGATCACCAGCCGGTCGGCCTGCCATTGGTCATAGAAGGCGGCGATTTCGGCTTCGCCCTTGCCGGTGGCCAGCAGCGCCCCAAGCGCGCTGAGCTGTAGCGTCATGTTGGTGGCATCGGCATATTGGCGCGCGGCCTGCGCGCCCCCGTCCAGACGGCTGAGCAGCGACAGCGTGGCGCCTGCCAATGCGCGCTTGCCCGATTGTTCGGCATCGGGGCGATAGGGGGCATCGACCTGCATGTCGGCATGGATGCACGGCAGCACGTCCTGCAGATGCTGGGCCAGTGCCACGCGCAGGGTTTCGGCCGCCGACCAGATCGCATCGGGGTCGGGGGTGGTGCCTGCCTCGTGCAGGGCGGTGGCGATTTCGGATTGGGTGGGCTGGCCCAGCATCAGCGCGCGATAGGCCGGATCCAGCCCGTCATCGCGCAGCACCGCGCGCATCCCGTCAAGATAGGCGACATCGGGCGCGCCCGCGCCCCGCGCCATGGATGTCAGCGTGTCCACCGCCAGCCGGCGCCCGGCCTCCCACCGGTTGAAGGGGTCGGTGTCATGGGCCAGCAGGAACGCATGATCGGCCCCCGACATGTCGCGCTCGACGATCACGGGCGCGGAAAAGCCGCGCAGGATCGACGGCACCGGCTTGGCGTCGAACCCGTCAAAGTCAAAGCTCTGGCGGGCTTGGGTCATCTCGAGCACCTGGGTCGGGCGCAGCTCCTGCCCGTCCTGTCCCAAGAGCCCGACGGCAATCGGGATCACCTGCGGCTGCGGGTCGGGCGTGGCCGCCGACGGGCGGGTGGTCTGGGTAAAGCTGAGCGTATAGCGCCCGTTTTCAAAGCTCTCGGTCACGCCCAGACGTGGCGTGCCCGCCTGCGCGTACCAGCGTTTGAACTGCGACAGGTCGCGTTCGGTGACATCTTCAAACACCTTCAGCCAGTCTTCGATGGTGCAGGCCTGACCGTCATGGCGCGCAAAATAGAGCTCGAGCGCTTCGGCATAGCACTGGTCACCCACCAGGGTTCTGAGCATGCCGATCACCTCGGCACCCTTTTCATAGACGGTGGCGGTGTAGAAGTTGTTGATCTCCTGAAAGCTTTCGGGCCGCACCGGGTGGGCCAGGGGCCCGTTGTCTTCGGGGAACTGGCGCGCGCGCAGGTCGATCACGTCACCGATGCGCTTGACCGGGGCCGAGCGCATGTCCGATGTGAACTGGGCGTCGCGGAACACGGTCAGCCCTTCTTTCAGGCACAGCTGGAACCAGTCGCGGCAGGTGATGCGGTTGCCGGTCCAGTTGTGGAAGTATTCATGCGCGATGATCGCCTCGATCCGTTCGAAATTCATGTCGGTCGAGGTTTCGGGGCTGGCCAGAACGGCCGCCGAGTTGAAGATGTTCAGCCCCTTGTTTTCCATGGCGCCCATGTTGAAGTCATCCACCGCCACGATGTTGAACACATCCAGATCATATTCGCGGCCATAAACCTCTTCGTCCCAGGTCATGGAGCGTTTCAGCGCCTCCATCCCGAAGGCGCATTTGCCCTCGTCGCCGGGGCGCACCCAAAGGTTCAGATCCACATCGCGCCCGCTGACGGTGGTAAAGCTGTCGGAATGGGCGCGCAGATCGCCTGCGACCAGCGCAAACAGATAGGCCGGCTTGGGCCAGGGATCGTGCCATTCGGCCCAGCCGTCGCCCGATGCGGTCGGGTTGCCATTGGACAGCATCACCGGATCGGTCCCGGTGATGCGCACGGTAAAGGTGCTCATGACATCGGGGCGGTCGGGGTAATAGGTGATCTTGCGAAAGCCTTCGGCCTCGCACTGGGTGCAGTACATGCCGCCCGACATGTAAAGACCTTCCAGCGCGGTGTTGCCCGCCGGGTCGATCTCGACCACGCAATCCCAGACAAAGGGCCCGTCCGGGACCGCGCAGGTCAGGCCGGTGTCGGTGCGCGTCGGTTCAACCTCGGCCCCGTCGATATGTGCGCTGACAAAGGTCAGGTTTTCGCCATGCAGAAAAAATTCCTGATCGGGCGCGTCCGCATTGGGGGAAAAGGCGATGCGGCTGGTCACCCGCGTCGCGTTGGGATGCAGATCAAAGCTCAGATGCACGCTGTCGACCTGCCAGCCGAAGGGCGTGTAATCCTTGAGATAGATGGTTTGCGGGGCCGCGTCGCGCATCCTCGGCGATCCTTGTGTTGGGACGGTGGTGGCGCTGACGTTAGGAACATCGCCCGCGCGGCGCAAGCCATCTGCGCACTGCTGTCAGATGCTGACGCCATGCTGTCAGCAGGGCTGTGACATATCCATGGCATCGTTTAGAGTGAAAGGAACATGACGATGCAATTTGTCCCTGAACATGCCGTGGTCTGGGCGGAAATCCCGGTGGGCGATCTGGATGGCGCGATGGCCTATTACGCCGCGCTTGGCTTTGATGATTTCACGATGAACCATGACGGCCCGACCCCGATTGCGATCTTTCGCAATCGCGATCACATGACCGGCGTCGCGGGTCACCTTTATCCCGGCAAACCGGCCGCCCCCGGCACCGGCCCCACGGTGCATCTGGCGGCCCCTGCGGCGCTTGACGTGATGGCCGAACGGGTGGCTCAGGCGGGGGGCACGGTGGTGTCGCCCCCGATCGAGATCCCGGCGGGCCAGTTCATCTATACCCAGGACCCCGACGGCAATTCGGTGTCGTTCTTCCGGGAAAGCTGATGCGCCGCGCCGACCGCCTGTTCGAGATCATTCAGCAGCTTCGGGGCGGGCGGCGCGTGACCGCGCGGATGCTGGCCGACCGGCTCGAGGTCAGCCCGCGCACCATCTATCGCGACATTGCCGATCTGATCGGCACTGGCGTGCCCATCAGCGGCGAAGCCGGGTTCGGCTATGTGATGGAGGCCGGGCACGACATCCCGCCGCTGATGTTCACCCTTGATGAAATCGTGGCGCTGGTCGCGGGGGCCCGCATCGCGCGGGCCTGGGGCAGCAGCGCCATGGC
>JAOXSC010000031.1 GCA_025800215.1 Marinibacterium sp. | reverse complement strand
GCCCAGCCCGCAACCACAAGCTTTGCGGATCCGGGTAACCATTGCCCCGCGCCGCCACGATCCAACCTGCATCCTCTTCACGAAAGCCCTTGATCTGACGAAACCCCAAGCGCAGCGCCAGCGCCCCATCGGCGCGGCGTTCTAATTGCGTGTCCCAAGCGCTGTGATTGGCACAGATGGGGCGGATCTCGACCCCATGCTCGCGGGCGTCGCGCACGATCTGGGCGGGGGCATAAAACCCCATGGGCTGTGAATTCAGCAGCGCGCAGGCAAAGATCGCCGGGTGGTGGCATTTCATCCAGGCCGAGACATAGGCCAGCATCGCAAAAGCCGCGGCATGGCTTTCGGGAAAGCCGTAATCGGCAAAGCCTTCGATCTGGCCAAAACAGCGCTCGGCGATGTCCTGACCATAGCCATTGGCGCGCATGCCGGTGATGAACTTGTCGCGAAAGGTGCCGATGGTCCCCATGCGCCGGAACGAGGCAAGCGACCGGCGCAGGTGGTCGGCCTCTTCTGCGGTAAAGCCTGCCCCCACCACCGCAATCTGCAGCGCCTGTTCCTGAAACAGCGGCACGCCCAGGGTGCGGCGGGTGACCTCGGCCAGGGCCGCGCCAAAGGGCTCGGGCGCCTCGAGCCCCTGACGGCGGCGGATATAGGGCTGGACCATGCCGCCCTGAATGGGGCCGGGGCGGACGATGGCGACCTCGATCACCAGATCGTAAAAGGTGCGCGGGCGCATGCGCGGCAGGAAATTCATCTGCGCCCGGCTTTCCACCTGAAACACCCCCACCGCATCGGCGGCGCACAGCATGTCATAGGTGGCGCTGTCTTCCTGCGGGACGGTGGCGATGCTCAGATCCAGCCCGTCATGGGTGCGCAGCAGGTCAAAGGCCTTGCGGATGCAGCTCAGCATGCCCAGCCCCAGCACATCGACCTTGAGAATGCCAAGCGCGTCGATGTCGTCCTTGTCCCATTCGATCAGGGTGCGGTCGGCCATTGCGGCATTTTCGATCGGGCACAGCTCATCCAGCCGCCCGCGGGTGATGACAAACCCGCCCACATGCTGCGACAGGTGCCGGGGAAAGCCGATGATCTCGTGAATGAGCCCGATCGTCTGCGCCAGCCGCCGGTCATCGGGATCCAGCCCCAGTTCGCGCATGCGTGCGGGATCCGCGCCGCCATTGGACAGGCCCCAGACCTGACCGGCCAGCCCGGATGTCACATCCTGGCTGAGCCCCATGACCTTGCCGACCTCGCGGATGGCCGCGCGTGACCGGAAATGGATCACCGTGGCACACAGCCCCGCGCGATGGCGGCCATAGCGCTGATAGATCCACTGGATGACCTCTTCGCGGCGTTCATGTTCGAAATCCACGTCGATATCGGGCGGCTCGCCGCGATGTTTCGACACGAAGCGTTCGAACACCATGGCGATCTGGTCGGGGCGCACATCGGTGATGCCCAGCAGATAGCACAGGATCGAATTGGCTGCCGACCCGCGCCCCTGACACAGGATGCCCTGTGACCGGGCATAGGCCACGATGTCATGCACGGTCAGGAAATAGGCGGCAAAGCCCAGATCATCCACGACCCCGAGCTCTTTGGCCAAAAGCTCATAGACCCGCGCAGGGGCGCCCTGGGGATAGCGGCGCTGCAGACCCTCCCGGGCCAGCCGCGCAAGCCGGGCCTGCGGGGGTTCGTTCCGGGCGACCTCATCAGGGTATTCATAGCTCAGCTCACTGAGGCAGAAGGCGCAGCCATCGGCGATCCGCAGGCTGCGGCTGAGCGCTGCGGGATGGTTGCAGAACAGCCGGGCCATGTCGGCGCCCCCCTTGAGCCTGCGTTCGGCATTGGGCAGCGCACGGGTGCCGATCTGGTCGATGGTGATGTGGTGGCGCATGCAGGTCAGCACATCGGCCAGCGGCTTGCGATGGGCACGGTGCATCAGCACATCTCCCACCGCGACCATGGGGGCGGATGTGGCCTTGGCGGTGTGGGCACAGGCCGCCAGCCAGGCCTCATCGCTGCCATCATAGCGCGGTGCCGCGCCCAGAAAGACATGGCCGGGAAAGCAGCGCTGGATATGGCTGATATCGGGTGCGGCGGCGGCCAGCCCGTCCTGAGGCAGCGCGATTAGGGTCAGGCCCGTGCCATGCGCGATCAGATCGTCCTGATCGAGATGGCAGTCACCCTTTTCGGCGCGCCGCTTGCCCAGGGTCAGCAGCCGCGACAGGCGCTGATAGGCGACGCGGTCACGCGGCAGGGCGATCCAGTGCACACTGCTGTCGCGCAGCACCAGCCGGCACCCGATGATGAGCTTGGGCAGCCGCGCGCGCGCGGGTGTCTGCACGGGTGTCTGCACGGGTGTCTGCAGCGGAGGCGCCGCGTCGATCACCTGCCGCGAAGACGGATCGGTCTTGTGATGGGATCGCACGGCCACCCCGGCCGCGTCCTGTGCTGCTGCTGTTTCGCGTTCAAGGGTTCTGAGCGCGGAATAGGCGCGCACCACCCCGGCCAGCGAATTGCGGTCGGTGATGGCGATGGCGTGCAACCCCAGTTCGGCGGCGCGGGTCACCAGCTCTTCGGGGTGCGACGCCCCGGTCAGGAAGGTGAAATTCGTGGTCACGCATAATTCGGCGTATCCGGGGGCATGGGCGGGTGCGGTCATGCAAATTCCCCCTGTACGAACCAGCCCGGATTCTGCGGTGTGTGATAAAGCCACAGCCGGCGCCCCTGTGCGGTGTCCACCTGCCAGTAGTCGCGCAGCCCCGATCGCCAGCTGTCATCGTCAAGCCACCATTCGGGGGTGATACGCTCGGGCCCGGTGACGCGGGTGACGGTCAGGCGCATGCGCCGCCAGCGCAGATGGCGGGGCGGGCGCGGCCCGGTGGCGGCGATGGGCTCGGGGGCAAACAGCCGCAGCGGGCGTGGGCGCGGGCAGGGCCAGCTGCCGCCCGGTTCGCTGAACGCCGCCGTTGCAAGGATAAAGCTGCGTTCGGGAATGTGGCTGTCGGCGGGCAGCAGGCGGCGCACCTGTTCCAGCCCGATCCGTGTGCCCAGCCGGGTGATCAGATCATCCAGCGCATCCGTGCCCATCCCCTGGGTCGGGGCAGCATGGGACATCTGGCGCACCGGCAGGGGTTCGACCTGCACCGCTTCGATCCGCAGCTGGTCGATGCCAAAGCCCGCATCCACATCGCGCAGCCCCCGTTCGAACAGCGGCAGAATCCGCTGGGGGTCGCGCAGGGGGCGGGCCAGGCGCAGATCCACATGGCGCGCATCGCTGTCGACCCGGCGCAGGGTCAGGCGCAGGGCGCGGGCGCCGGCTTCGTCCTGTTTGAGCCGGGCACAGAGCGGCCCAAGCAGCCGCGCGGTGCCCGCAAGCACGTCGTCATAAAGCCCGATGGGCTCGGGCAGGGTCAGGCGCAGGCCGTAATGGGGCGGCTCGGGCTGGGGCGAAATGTCTTCGGGGCGATCGCCAAGGGCCTGATCCAGCCGGTCCAGCAGATCGGGCCCAAAGCGCCGCGCCAGCGGGGCGCGGGGCGCGCGGGCCAGATCGGCGATGCGGCGCAGCCCCAGCCGGGTCAGGGCGGTGGTGGTGTCTTCGGGCAGGCGCAGCGCGGCGGCGGGCAGGGGGCCGATGGTCTCCAGGATCGCGCCGGGGGCGGCGATCCCTTCGCCATGGCGTGCCAGTGCCCAGGCGGCGCCACGGGTGGGCGCAAGCCCGATCCGCGCACCGATCCCCGCACGGGCCAGCCGCTGGCGCATATCCGTCAGCATTGCGGCTTCGCCCCCGTGCAGATGGGTCGATCCGGTGACATCCAGAACCAGCCCGTCGCGCCCGTCAAACCCCACCCAGGGGCAATAGCGCGTGGCCCAGCGGCGCAGGGTGGCCAGCAGCTGGCGATCCTGGCGCAGGTCTGCGGGGGCGGTGATCAGGCCGGGGCAGAAGGCGCGCGCATCCGCCAGCGTCATGCCCCGATAAAGCCCGGCCCGGTCCGCCGCGCCATTCAGGCAATACAGCCGTTCGGCGCTGGTCTGGCTGTGGGTCAGGGCAAAGGGGCCGTCCTGTGGCGCGCGCCGCAGCACCCGGTCGCTGGGGAGGGCGGGGAACCACAGGCTCAGGATGCGCCTCTGGCCCGTGGCAGCGGTGCTGAAAAGGCTGGTCATCGCGGTGTTCCGAACAGATGGGGTATTATGTTCCTACTTTGTTCTTTTAGGGCGGGCGTCCCGTGGTGTCGAGTCCCGCACCGGCGTCACCTTGGCGAGTTGATGCGGAGTAGGATCAGAATTTCAAATGTGGACGCAATTCCCGTGATGCACGGAATTGTGATCAACTTCGCGATGAAATTGATTCGGGCCTCTGGGAAAGTGTCATTTTCGGCCGACAAAAAGTATAGGTTAATGTGGCGCACTGAAAAATAATAATAAGTATACTCAGTTAGCAATTTTAGCCAAATGAGATAAAATGTGGAGTTTCATTTCCAACTCATTATATGTTAAGGTATCGTTAAGTCGGTTGAAATGTATTGAGGTTTAATATGACGCAGCATGCGAAAGCGCTCGGGTCCACATTGATTGCCCTGAGCACAGTGGCGCTTATGGCAGGGCCAGCGGCCGCCACGGACACTTGCAAAGACACATCCGCCATGACCGCAGCCGAGCGCGACGCGCTGTGCCCGGGCGTGGTCGCGCAAAGCGGGGGCCTTCCACCTGCACTTGGCACCACTGGCGTGAACATTGGGACAGTGGCCGCAGGCGGGGTCGCCTTGGCGGTCATCGTGGGGGCGCTGACCGGCAGCGATGGCAGCTCGACCACCACAACCACCGAATAAGGCCCGCAAAACAAGGCCCGCAAAACAAGGCCCATTGGATAAATCCCATTGGACAAGGCCCGTCTGACAGGGCGGTTCCTGCACGCATAATGGTCAGGGGGCGCGGACATTCAGGTCTGCGCCCTTTGCTTGCATACGCCCATGCTCTGAGGCAGGTTGGCCGCACCCTTTGGACGCGCCAAACAAGGAGCACCTGCCATGACGCCCCCGATCCGCATTGATATCGTCTCGGACGTGGTCTGCCCGTGGTGCATTGTCGGCTACCGGCAGCTCAGCCAGGCGCTTGACCAGACCGGGATTGCCGCCGATCTGCACTGGCATCCGTTCGAGCTGAACCATGACATGGTGCCCGAAGGTGAAAACCTGCGTGATCACATCATGCGCAAATACGGATCATCAGCCGAAGACAGCGCCCAGTCCCGCGCGCGGCTGGTCGATATTGGCGCCGATCTGGGCATTGCATTTTGCTTTGACGATGACAGCCGCATCTACAACACATTCCGCGCCCATAACCTGATCCATTGGGCGCGCGAGCAGGGCAGATCGCATGACATGAAGCAGGCGCTGTTTCAGGCCTATTTCACCGATCAGGTGGATGTCAGCGATATGACCGCTCTGGCGGACGTGGCCGAAAAAGCCGGGTTCGACCGGGCCGAGGCGCTGCGGATCCTGACCGATCTGCCCCAGGCCGATGCCGTGCGTCGCGAAGAACAGCACTGGATCCAGCAGGGCATTCAGGGCGTGCCCGCCATGGTGTTTGACGGCAAATACCTGGTCACGGGCGCGCAGGGCGCCGACACCTATGGCCAGATCCTGAACCGCGTTCTTGAACTGCGCGCGGCCTGATCTCTGACAGATCGGATCCTGCCCCAACGTCATGAGACGGACCGTGCGGCGCGTGGCGTTCTACCCTTTGGCATCCCTGTCCGGCCCCGGCCACAAGGTCGGGCAGGCCGGCCCCAACCCCAGCGGAGGATACAGATGTTTCACACCACAGCACGCGCGGCGCTGGCCGCATTGGCCCTTGGCACCGCTCTGACCGGGGGCGCGCTGGCGGATCAGATCACCGGCACCGCCACCTATCTGCAGCGCATCGCTCTGCCACAGGGGGCGCAGCTGACGGTGTCGCTGCTGGATGTGTCGAAACAGGATGTCGCGGCCGAAGTTCTGGCCACGCAGCGCTATGACATTCCCGGTGTGCCGGTGGAATTTGCGCTCGATTACGACCCCGATCAGATCGACGATGCAATGTCCTACAGCATTGCGGCCGAAATCCGTGCCCAGGATGGCCTGTTGTTCCGCACCACCCAGGCCTATCCGGTGCTGACGCGCGGCGCGGGCGACCGGGTCGAGCTGGTGCTGGACATCATGCCCGCGCAGACCTCTGGCGGGCTCAATGGCGACTGGCAGCTGCGGGTGCTGGGCGACCGCGCGCTGGATGACGGGCAGGCGGTCACGCTCAGCTTTGGCGATGGCGACACTGTGGGCGTCTTTGCCGGCTGCAACCGCTTTACCGGCAAGGCCGACATCGGCGACACCAGCCTGAGCTTTGACGACACATTCGCAGGCACCCTGATGGCCTGCCCCGATGCGCTGGCCGATCTTGAGCGCGATGTCATGCTGGGGCTGGCGCGGGTGGCGAGCTTTGGGCAGGAACAGGACGGGCTGATCCTGTTTGACGCCGATGGCGCGCCGGTGATGATCCTGGTGCGCGGCTGATCCCACGTTTTCGTGAACGCCCTTTGCCGCGCGCCCGGTCCGGGCCATCTCTGACCCAGACAGACCGTCACAACGCAGGAGACCCCGATGCGGATCAATGCCGATTTTTCGCAACGTGCCGCGGTGCATTACCGCGACAGCGACTGGGTGGCGTCGCCATCTGCCGGGGTCGAACGGCGCATGCTCGACCGGATCGGTGACGAGGTCGCCCGCGCCACCACCATCGTGCGCTTTGCGCCGGGCAGTTCCTTTGCCGAGCACACCCATGACGGGGGCGAAGAATTCGTGGTGCTCGAGGGGACGTTTCAGGACCAGTATGGCGATTTCCCCAAAGGCACCTATGTGCGCAACCCGCCCACCACCAGCCACGCCCCCGCAGCGGCGGATGGGGCGACCATTCTGGTGAAACTGCACCAGTTCGACGCCGATGACCGCCATCAGATGGCCGTGGAGATGGGGGGCGTCGCGCCCCGTCCGGGTGCGGATGGGGTGCAGGTCGCGCCGCTCTATTCGGATGCGCGCGAAGATGTGCGGCTGGAACACTGGGACCCCGGCGCGCAGATCACGCTGGATCTGCCGGGCGGCATCGAGATCTTCGTGCTCGATGGCGGCTTTGCCGAAGGGGGCGCACGCTTTGAACGCTGGGACTGGCTGCGGCTGCCGCCGGGGGCGGTGCTGCAGGCGCGCGCAGGCGCGGATGGCGCGCGGCTTTGGGTGAAGGCGGGGCACCTGTCGGGCCCGCAGGGTGGGCCGCTCTAAGATCTGTCCCTAACGCTCTGATCTCGTTGCAGGCTTGTCTGGCGCGCCGTGTCCCGGCAGAATGATCGGGCAACAAAGGGGGCGGGGATGCAGCAGGCAGCGGATTTCCTGGAAGAAAGCGATGTTCTGGCGGCGGCGCTGGAGGGGCTGGCGCCAGATGACTGGGCGCGGGCAACGCAGTTCAAGGGATGGACGATCAATGACGTGATCGTCCATCTGCATTTCTGGAACCGGGCGGCGGATCTGTCGTTGCGCGATCCCGAACAGTTTCAGGCCGACATGGCCCCCATCATGGCCGAGATGGCCCAAAGCGGCCTGCGCGGCATCGAAAACGCGGCCATTTCGCTGCGCGGGCGCGATCTGTTTGCGGCCTGGCAGGGGCTCTATCGTGATATGGGCGCGCGCTGGCAGTCGGTGGATCCCAAGACGCGGCTGGCCTGGATCGGGCCGGGCATGTCGGCGCGGTCGTCGATGACAGCGCGGCAGATGGAAACCTGGGCCCATGGGATGGAGATCTTTGATCTGCTTGGCCTGCCGCGTCGCGACAGCGACCGGGTGCGCAATATCGTGGTGCTGGGCATCAACGCCTTTGGCTGGTCGCACAAGGTGCAGGGCATGGCGCTGCCCGACCGCATGCCTTACCTGCGCCTGATCGCGCCTTCGGGCGCAATCTGGGACTTTGGCGATCCGTCGGACAGCAGCCGCATCGACGGGCCGGCGCTGGATTTTGCCGCCGTGGTCACCCAGACGCGCCATGTGGATGACACCGATCTGGTCACCACCGGGGCCGAGGCGCGCGCCTGGATGGAGCGCGCCCAATGCTTTGCCGGCCCCCCGGAAACCCCGCCCGCCAAAGGCACCCGCTTTGTTCAGGGCGGCAGCTGAACGCGGATCGGGGGGACGGATCGGGGGGGGGGCGTCGCCCGGAAATCAGGCAGCAAAACCGGGGGGTTGGGTCGAGATAAATTTTACCAGTTGATAAAAAAGCCATCTGTGGCAGTCTGGATGGCAAGATCAAGATCATAACCACAGGGAGACACCCAATGGCAAAAGGCCATCAGGCATCCGGAATTGTGGCGGGCAGGCTCTCGCCCCAGGCGCTGTCAGAAAACTTCGACGATCTGCACGCCCCCTACGCCCCGCACGAGGCCGCCGTTGCGGCGGATCGCTGTTATTTCTGCCATGACGCGCCCTGCATGACGGCCTGTCCCACGGCGATCGACATCCCTTTGTTCATCCGTCAGATCCAGGCCGGCCATCCCGAAGGGGCGGCGCGCACCATCCTGGAACAGAACATCCTGGGCGGCATGTGCGCGCGGGTCTGCCCCACTGAAACCCTCTGCGAAGAGGCCTGCGTGCGCCAGACCGCCGAAGGCAAACCGGTCGAGATCGGGCGCCTGCAGCGCCATGCCACCGATACGCTGATGGCGGCGGGCGGGCACCCGTTTGAGCGCGCCGCGCCCACCGGCAAGCGCGTGGCGGTTCTGGGGGCGGGGCCTGCGGGTCTGGCCTGTGCTCACCGTCTGGCGATGCTCGGTCATGACGTGGTGATCCACGAAGCACGCCCCAAGGCGGGCGGCCTGAATGAATTTGGCATCGCCGCCTACAAAAGCACCGATGATTTTGCCGCGCGCGAGGTCGACTGGCTGTTGCAGATCGGCGGTATCACCATCGAACATGGCAAGGCGCTTGGGCGGGATCTGAGCATCGACGCGCTGATGGAAGGGTTCGATGCGGTGTTCCTGTCCATCGGTCTAGGCGGTGTGAACGCGCTGCGCGCGGACGGAGAGGATCGCGACGGCGTGCGCGATGCGGTCGATTTTATCGCCGAACTGCGTCAGGCCAGCGATCTGGGCGATCTGCCGGTGGGGCGCAATGTGGTGGTCATCGGCGGCGGCATGACGGCGGTGGACGCGGCGGTGCAGGCCAAGCTGCTGGGTGCCGAAAGCGTCACCATCGCCTATCGCCGGTCGCGCGACGATATGGGGGCCAGCCGCTTTGAACAGGATCTTGCGGCCTCCAAAGGGGTGCGGCTGATGTTCAATGTCCAGCCCGTGGCGGTGACCGGAAATGGCGCGGCCAGCGGCATCACCCTGGCCTATACGTCCGAGCAGGATGGCCAGCTGACCCCGACGGGCGAAACCGTGGATCTTGTGGCCGATCAGGTGTTCAAGGCCATCGGCCAGACCCTGATCGCCCCCGACGGGATCGCGCTTGACGGGCGCAAGATCAAGGTGGACGGCACGGGCCGCACATCGCGCGCCGGGGTCTGGGCCGGGGGCGACTGCGCCACCGGGGGCGAAGATCTGACGGTCACCGCTGTCGCCGAAGGCCGGGACGCCGCGATGGACATTCACGGCGTGCTGAGCGCCTGACCCGCGACCCGCGGCCCGATGGCCGCGATCAGGACCAAGACCAAGACTTAGACGCAAAACCAAAGCGCATCAGGGAGGCCGCATAGATGGCTGATTTGACGACAGACTTTCTGGGAATTTCGAGCCCGAACCCCTTCTGGCTGGCCTCGGCGCCGCCCACGGACAAGGAATACAATGTACGCCGCGCCTTCGAGGCGGGCTGGGGCGGGGTCGTGTGGAAGACGCTCGGCGCCGAAGGCCCGCCGGTGGTCAATGTGAACGGCCCGCGCTATGGCGCGATCTATGGCGCCGACCGCCGGCTTCTGGGGCTCAACAATATCGAGCTGATCACCGACCGGCCGCTTGAGACCAATCTTGAGGAAATGGCACGGGTCAAGGCCGACTACCCCGACCGCGCCCTGATCGCGTCGATCATGGTGCCCTGCGAAGAAGCCGCCTGGAAGGCGATCCTGCCACGTGTGGCCGAAACCGGTGCCGACGGGATCGAGCTGAACTTCGGCTGCCCCCATGGGATGAGCGAGCGCGGCATGGGCGCGGCTGTGGGGCAGGTGCCCGAATATATCGAAATGGTCACGCGCTGGTGCAAACAGTATTACGACCGCCCCGTGATCGTGAAACTGACCCCCAACATCACCGACATCCGCAAACCGGCGCGCGCGGCGCGCAACGGGGGGGCGGATGCGGTGTCGCTGATCAACACGATCAATTCCATCACCACCGTGGATCTGGATCTGATGAGCCCCGAGCCGTCGATTGACGGCAAGGGCAGCCATGGCGGCTATTGCGGCCCGGCGGTGAAACCCATCGCGCTGAACATGGTGGCCGAAATCGCGCGTGATCCCGAAACCCACGGCCTGCCGATCTCGGGGATCGGTGGCGTCACGACCTGGCGCGATGCGGCCGAATTCATGGTGCTGGGGGCGGGCAATGTGCAGGTCTGCACGGCGGCCATGACCTATGGGTTCCGCGTGGTGGACGAGCTGAAACGCGGGCTGTCGCAATGGATGGACGACAAGGGCTATGACCGGGTGTCGGATTTTGTCGGGCAGGCTGTGCCCAATGTGACCGACTGGCAGTATCTCAACCTCAACTACGTGGCCAAGGCCAAGATTGATCAGGAGGCCTGCATCAAATGCGGGCGCTGCTATGCGGCCTGCGAAGACACGTCGCATCAGGCCATTTCCATGTCCCCAGATCGCGTGTTCGAGGTCAAGGATGAAGACTGCGTGGCCTGCAACCTGTGTGTCGATGTCTGCCCGGTGCAGGGCTGCATCACGATGGAGCGCATGGCCCCCGGCACCGTCGATCCGCGCACCGGCAAGGTGGTGGAAGACGGTTATGCCAACTGGACCACGCATCCCAACAACCCCGCGGCCCGGGCAGCCGAGTGATGACCGGGTGACGGCAGGGTGGCGGCGATGGGCGGATCAGGGCTGGAGCATGCGGCGATAGAGCGTATCGAGGAACCCGGGCGCTGCGGCGAACGGATCTTCATCGCCCAGAACCGCCCGCACCTGCACGTCGAAATCGGCGTAGTGCTGGGTCAGCGACCAGATCGAAAAGATCAGGTGATGGGGATGCACTGGCGCCAGTTTGCCAGCGTCGATCCAGGACTGGATCAGCGCGGCCTTGTCATCGACCAGCGCCCGCAGATCACCGGCCAGCGCGTTGTGGATATGCGGCGCGCCCTGCACGATCTCGTTGGCAAAAAGGCGGCTTTCGCGCGGGTGGCTGCGGCTCATGTCCAGTTTGCGGCGCACATAGGCCAGGATTTCGCCCAGCGCGTCGCCTTCGGGATCCAGCGCGCGCATCGGGTCAAGCCAGGTATCCAGAAGCGCTTCGAGAAGGGCGGTATAGATCGCCTCTTTCGATTTGTAATAATAGAGCAGGTTGGGCTTGGACAGGCCCGCCGCACCGGCGATCTGATCAAGCGTCGCGCCACGGAAGCCGTGGGTCGAAAACACATCCAGCGCTGCGTCCAGAATGGCGGCACGGTTGCGTTTCTGGATCCGGGTGGCGCCGCCCGTGCTCAGGCCGCGCGCAGAGGAGGAGTTGGACATGAAAAGGGCCTTTTGCCGGTACCTGTCAAGTGCATCATTTCCAATCACTTGCCCCCCCTTCGTCAAGGGGGAAGGGGCAATTTCTTGACTGCAAGCGGGACGGTGCTAGCGTGCCTTTGACCGGCTGGTCAAATTGAGCGGCACATGACGCAACGACAAGACGAACAAAGGGGAAAACAATGACCGCACCCGGTGAGAACCTCAAGATCGACGGCCAGCGGCTGTGGGACAGTCTGATGGAGATGGCCAAGATCGGCCCCGGTGTCGCCGGTGGCAACAACCGCCAGACCCTGACGGATGAAGACGGCGAAGGCCGCGCCCTGTTCCAAAGCTGGTGCGAAGCGGCCGGCTGCACCATGGGGCTTGACCAGATGGGCAACATGTTTGCCCGCCGCGAGGGCACCGACCCCGATGCGCTGCCGGTCTATGTGGGCAGCCATCTTGATACCCAGCCGACGGGTGGCAAATATGATGGTGTTCTGGGCGTTCTGGGCGGGCTCGAGGTGATCCGGTCGCTGAATGATCTGGGGGTCAAGACGAAGCATCCGATCGTGGTGACGAATTTCACCAATGAAGAGGGCACGCGCTTTGCCCCGGCGATGCTGTCGTCGGGCGTGTTTGCCGGTGTGCACACGCAGGATTGGGCCTATGGGCGCGAGGATGCCGAAGGCAAGCGCTTTGGCGACGAGCTCGAGCGCATCGGCTGGAAAGGCGATGAGGTCGTGGGTGCACGCAAGATGCATGCGTTTTTCGAGCTGCATATCGAGCAGGGCCCGATCCTTGAGGCCGAAGGCGTCGATATTGGTGTGGTCACCCATGGGCAGGGGCTGAGCTGGACCCAGGTCACCATCACCGGCAAGGACGCCCATACCGGATCGACCCCGATGCCGATGCGGCGCAACGCGGGGCTTGGCATGGCCAAGGTGCTGCAGTTGGTGGATGAGATCGCCCTGTCGCACGCGCCCCATGCGGTGGGGGCTGCGGGCCATATCGACGTGTTCCCCAATTCGCGCAACGTGATCCCCGGACAGGTGGTGTTCACGGTGGATTTCCGGTCGCCCGAACTGGCGGTGATCGAAGACATGGAGGCGCGCCTGCGCGCCGGGGCGCAGGCGATCTGCGACGAGATGGGCCTGTCGGTGGCGTTTGAAAAGGTGGGCGGATTTGATCCGGTGGCCTTTGACGCGGGCTGTGTGGGCGCGGTGCGCGGCGCGGCCGAACGGCTGGGGTTGAGCCATCGCGACATCATTTCGGGCGCCGGGCACGATGCGTGCTGGATCAATCAGGTGGCCCCCACGGCGATGATCATGTGCCCCTGTGTCGACGGGCTGTCGCATAACGAGGCCGAAGAGATTTCGCCCGACTGGGCGGCGGCCGGTGCCAATGTGCTGTTTCATGCGGTGGTCGAGACGGCGCAGATTGTCGAATAGGGGGCCCAATAGGAGTGGGGGCTCTGCCACAAGAAATGGGAGAGGGGGCTCTGCCACAAAAATGGGAGAGGGGGCTCTGCCCCCGTCGCCTTTGGCGACTCCCCCGAGGTATTTTGTGCCACAAAGAAACAGGAGGTCCGGCCCAAGCGTGGGGCGGGTCTGACAGTCGAACAAAAGGCGGCAGGGACCGCTGCGCAGACAGGGAATGGTGAACATGGCGACAGTGATCAAGAACGGCACGGTTGTGACGGCGGATCTGACCTATAAGGCGGATGTGCGGGTGGAGCATGGGGTGATCACCGAGATCGGCCCGGATCTGACGGGGGGCGAGGTGCTGGACGCGACCGGCTGCTATGTGATGCCGGGCGGGATCGACCCGCATACGCATCTGGAGATGCCGTTCATGGGCACCTATTCGTCGGATGATTTCGAAAGCGGCACGCGGGCGGCGCTGGCGGGGGGCACCACGATGGTGATTGATTTTGCCCTACCCAATCCCGGTGAAAGCCTGCTGGATGCGCTGAAACGCTGGGACAACAAATCGACGCGGGCCAATTGTGACTATTCCTTCCACATGGCGGTGACCTGGTGGGGAGAGCAGGTGTTTGACGAGATGAAGACCGTGATCGAGGATCGCGGCATCACCACGTTCAAGCATTTCATGGCCTACAAGGGCGCGCTGATGGTGAATGATGACGAGATGTACGCATCGTTCCAGCGCCTGTCGGAGCTGGGTGGCATTGCCATGGTGCATGCCGAAAATGGCGATGTGGTGGCCGAGTTGTCGGCCAAGCTGCTGGCCGAGGGCAATACCGGCCCCGAGGCGCATGCCTATTCGCGCCCGCCCCAGGTCGAGGGGGAAGCGACCAACCGGGCGATCATGATTGCCGATATGGCGGGGGTGCCGCTTTATGTGGTGCACACGTCCTGCGAAGAGGCGCATGAGGCGATCCGGCGTGCGCGCATGCAGGGCAAGCGGGTCTGGGGGGAGCCTCTGATCCAGCATCTGACGCTGGATGACAGCGAGTATTTCAATGCCGACTGGGACCATGCGGCGCGGCGGGTGATGTCGCCGCCTTTCCGCAACAAGCAGCATCAGGACAGCCTGTGGGCGGGTCTGCAATCGGGGTCTTTGTCGGTGGTGGCCACCGATCACTGTGCCTTTACCACCGAGCAGAAGCGCACGGGCGTGGGCGATTTCACCAAGATCCCCAACGGGACCGGCGGGCTGGAAGACCGGATGCCGATGCTGTGGACCCATGGGGTGAATACCGGGCGGCTGACGCCCAATGAATTTGTTGCGGTGACGTCGACCAATATTGCCAAGATCCTCAACTGCTATCCCCGAAAGGGTGCGGTTCTGGTCGGCGCGGATGCCGATCTGGTGGTGTGGGATCCCGAAAAGACCAAGACCATCGGGGCTGCGACCCAGCAGTCGGCCATTGATTACAACGTGTTCGAAGGCCAGCAGGTCAAGGGCCTGCCGCGCTTTACCCTGACCCGTGGGCAGGTGGCGCTGCATGATGGCGAGATCCGCACGCAGGAAGGCCATGGCCAGTTTGTCAAACGTCCGGGCAATGGCACGGTGAACAAGGCGCTGAGCACCTGGAAAGAGCTGACCGCGCCGCGCCCGGTCGAGCGCACGGGCATTCCCGCAACTGGGGTGTAAGGGGCCCGGATGCCGGGGGGCGCCCCCCCCGGTGACATATGGCGCGACCGGCCTGCGGATGTCGCAGGGCGGCGCGCGGTGAAGACAGGCGGGGGCAATCTGCTCCGCAGTATCTACAGCAGGAGACGCCGGTGAGCACATCCAGCGTGATCGTGGCCGAAGGGCTCGATCTGACATTTGAGACCAATGACGGGCCGGTGCATGCGCTGCGTGACGTCAACCTTGAGATCGCGCAGGGCGATTTTGTGTCCTTCATCGGCCCGTCGGGCTGTGGCAAGACCACCTTTCTGCGCTGTATCGCGGCGCTGGAGACGCCCACCGGGGGCCGTCTGAGCGTCAATGGCATGAGCCCTGACGAGGCGCGCCAGGCGCGGGCCTATGGCTATGTGTTTCAGGCCGCCGGTCTTTATCCGTGGCGGACCATCGCCCGCAACATCAAGCTGCCGCTTGAGATCATGGGCTATTCGCGCGCCGATCAGGATGCGCGGGTCGAGGCGGTGCTGAAGCTTGTGGATCTGGAAGGCTTTGGCGGCAAATACCCCTGGCAGCTGTCGGGCGGCATGCAGCAGCGCGCGTCGATTGCGCGGGCGCTGGCCTTTGATGCGGATATTCTGCTGATGGACGAACCCTTTGGCGCGCTGGACGAGATCGTGCGCGATCACCTCAATGAGCAGCTTCTGGCGCTGTGGGCGCGCACCGGCAAGACCATCGGCTTTGTCACCCATTCGATCCCCGAGGCGGTATATCTGTCCACCAAGATCGTGGTGATGAGCCCGCGTCCGGGGCGGATCACGGATGTGATCGAAAGCCCGCTGCCCAAGGAACGGCCGCTCGACATTCGGGACAGCCCCGAATTCATCGAAATCGCCCATCGCGTGCGCGAAGGGCTGCGGGCAGGGCATGCGGATGACTGAGGGCGGGGTTCTGCGCAACCTGGCGGCGGTGTTGACGGTGGTCGGCATCATCGTGGTGATCTGGTATGCGGCCTGCGTGCCGATGAACATCAAGGGCGTGCTGACCCAGGCCGCGCGCGAGGGCGTGGCGGTGGTGCCCGAAGACGCGGCCGAGCGGCGTGCGGCGTCCGAGATCGGGCTGGTCTGGCAGAACCGCTTTGCGATCCCGCAGACCTGGGCCGAAGACCGTCCGCGCCTGCCCGCGCCGCATCAGGTGGCCATCGAGATGTGGGAGACCACTGTCGAGAAGAAGATCACGTCGAAGCGGTCGTTGATCTATCACGGCTGGGTGACGCTGAGCGCGACCCTGCTGGGTTTTGCGATCGGCACCGGGTTGGGGATCCTGCTGGCGGTGGGGATCGTGCATAGCCGGGTCATGGATCTGTCGGTCATGCCCTGGGCGATTGTCAGCCAGACCATTCCGATCATCGCGCTGGCGCCGATGATCATCGTGGTGCTTTATTCGATCGGCGTGCAGGGGCTGCTGCCCAAGGCGATCATTTCGGCCTATCTGAGCTTTTTCCCCGTGGTCGTGGGCATGGTGAAGGGGCTGCGCAGCCCCGATCACATGCAGCTTGATCTGCTGCGGACCTATAATGCGAGCGGGTCCGAAACCTTCTGGAAGCTGCGGCTGCCGGCATCGGTGCCCTATCTGTTTACCTCGCTCAAGGTGGGGATCGCGGCGTCGCTGGTCGGGGCGATCGTGGGCGAGCTGCCTACCGGTGCGGTGGCCGGTCTGGGCGCGCGGCTGCTGGCGGGGAGCTATTACGGGCAGACCATCCAGATCTGGTCGGCGCTGTTTGCCGCAGCGATCCTGGCGGCGGTGCTGGTGGGGATCCTGGGTGTGATCGAACGGGTGCTGCTCAGACGCATGGGGATGGCGTCATGATGGGCGGGTCTGATCCAATTGCGCGCCTGCGGCGCATGACAGGTTTTGCGCTGCCTTCGGCATCGCGGGGGCGCGGCGGGGCCGCGCCGGCGCGCCGCATCAGCGTTGGGAAAGGGGCAGGGGCATGATCTATGTGGCATTTGCGCTGGCGCTCTGGGCGCTTGGCTGGTGGGTCAATGCCCGTCTGGCGTCGGGCCCTTACGCGTCAAGCCGCGCGGTGGGGCTTTTGGCGCCTGCGATCTTCGGGCTGACGCTGCTGGCGGTCTGGGAACTGCTGGTGCGCGGGCTTGAGGTGCCGCTGGTCATCCTGCCGCCGCCCAGCCTGATTGCGCTGCGCTTTGGTGGCAGCCTGCCGATCCTCTGGGCGGATTTCGTGCAGACCTTCGTGAAAGGCGCCCTGAGCGGCTATGTGATCGGTTGCGCCGCGGCATTTGTGACGGCGATTGCCATTGATCGCAGCGATTTCCTGCGCCGGGGCCTGCTGCCGGTGGGCAATTTCGTCGCCGCCCTGCCCATTGTCGGCACCGCGCCGATCCTGGTGATGTGGTACGGGTTCGACTGGCACAGCAAGGCCGCCGTGGTGGTGGTGATGGTGTTCTTTCCAATGCTGGTCAACACCGTGGCCGGTCTGGCCGAGGCCAGCGCCATGCAGCGCGATCTGATGCACACCTATGCGGCCAGCTATCGCCAGTCTCTGGTCAAGCTGCGCCTGCCTGCGGCGATGCCGTTTGTATTCAACGGGCTCAAGATTTCCACGACGCTGGCGCTGATCGGGGCGATTGTTGCGGAATTTTTCGGCTCGCCTACGGTGGGGATGGGGTTTCGGATCTCGACCAGTGTGGGGCAGCTTGCGCTGGACATGGTCTGGGCGGAAATTGTGGTGGCGGCCCTGGCGGGCAGCCTGTTTTACGGGGCTGTGGCGATGATCGAGAAGGCCGTGACCTTCTGGCATCCGTCGCAGCGGGGATAATCGACAGGATCCGGGGCGCGAACCCCGGACAACAGCAACAAGGAGAAGACAAAGATGAAAGCAACATGGATCGGGGCCGCCGCGCTGAGCCTTCTGGGAAGTGCGGCACTGGCTGCGGATGAGGTCACATTGCAGCTCAAATGGGTCACGCAGGCGCAGTTTGCGGGCTATTACGTGGCGCTCGACAAAGGGTTCTACGAAGAAGAGGGCCTGGATGTGACGATCCTGCCCGGTGGCCCGGACATCGCGCCCACCCAGGTGATTGCCGGGGGCGGCGCGGATGTGACCGTGGAATGGATGCCGGCCGCACTGGCCGCCCGCGAAAAGGGCCTGCCGCTGGTCAATATCGCCCAGCCCTTCAAAAGCTCGGGCATGATGCTGACCTGCTGGAAGGATGCGGGCATCGAAACTCCCGCCGATCTGTCCGACCGCACGCTGGGCGTGTGGTTCTTTGGCAATGAATTCCCCTTCATGAGCTGGATGAGCCAGCTGGGCATTTCCACCGATGGCAAAAGCGAAAACGGTGTCGAGGTGCTCAAGCAGGGCTTCAACGTGGATCCGCTGCTGCAGCGTCAGGCAGACTGCATTTCAACCATGACCTATAACGAATACTGGCAGGTGATTGATGCCGGTGTCACACCCGAGGAACTGGTGACCTTCAAATACGAAGATCAGGGCGTGGCGACGCTGGAAGACGGGCTTTACGTGCTGGAAGAGAACCTGTCGGATGCCGCCTTTACCGACAAGATGGAGCGCTTTGTGCGGGCCGCGATGAAGGGGTGGAAATATGCCGAAGAGCACCCCGATGAGGCAGCCGACATCGTGCTGGAAAACGATGCCACCGGTGCACAGACCGAAGAGCATCAAAAGCGCATGATGGGCGAGATCGCCAAGCTGACCGCAGGCTCGAACGGCGCGCTGGATCCGGCGGATTACGAACGCACCGTGGCCACGCTGATGGGGGGCGGTTCCGATCCGGTCATCACCGCCGAGCCGCAGGGCGCCTGGACCCATGCGATCACCGACAAGGCTCTGAACTGAGCTCTGCTGGAGTATTGAGCATTGGAAAACGGGCGCTTCGGCGCCCGTTTTTCGTGTCAGAGGGCGTCGGCCTGACGTCGCAGGTGGCCCATCGTGTCCACAAAGGGGCCCGGCCCATGGCTGATGCGCGCGACCCCAAGGGCGGCCAGCGCCGGGGCAGGTGCGATGTCACGCATCATCATCACGTTGACGG
>JAOXSC010000191.1 GCA_025800215.1 Marinibacterium sp. | reverse complement strand
CGTGGTCAGGCTGGAGGTCGCATGAACCTTGCAGCCCGCCCGCGTCAATGCCTGGGTCAGAACGGTGCGGATCGTGCGGTCATCATCGGCGACAAGAACGGTGCCATCCATGGGTCAGCTCTCCTCTTGGGGTTTGGCCAGCGGCGCGCGCGGCAGGGAAATGCGGAAAGTCGTCTGGCCGGGCACGCTGTCCACGGAAATCCAGCCGTCATGTTCGGAAATGATCTTTGAGACCAGCGCCAGGCCCAGCCCGGTGCCGTTTTCCTTGCCCGACACGAAGGGGTCAAAGATGTCGCCCTTGATGGTTTCGGGCAGGCCGGGGCCATCGTCGATGATCTCGATCTGCAGGGGCAGCGACTGGCCCGAGCCATCGGCCCGGCGCATGCGAAAGGAATGTTCGAAAAAGGTGTGCAGACGGATGGTGCCACCTTCTTTGGCTGCGGCTTCAGCGGCGTTTTTCAGCAGGTTCAGCACCACCTGCAGCAGCTGATCGGCGTCGCCATAGGCCATGGGCAGCGACGGGTCGTAATCTTCGGTGATCTTCATATGCGCCCCGAACCCCAGCAGCGCAGAGCGGCGCGCGCGATCCAGCACATCATGCAGGTTCACCGGTTTGAAATCGGGCTGGGTCAGGTTTCCGAATTGTTCGACCTGCTCCAGAAGTTTCACGATGCGGCGGCTTTCTTCGACAATAAGATCCGTTAATTCAAGATCTTCGCCACCGATATTCATGCTCAGAAGCTGGGCCGCCCCGGTGATGCCCGCCAGCGGGTTCTTGATTTCATGTGCCAGCATTTCGGCCATGCCGATGGCCGATTGTGCCGCGGATTTCACCGAATGACTCTGAGTCATGCGCCCGGCCAGTTCGCGCGGCGTGATCATCATGATCATCACCCCGTCGCGCCCGGTCAGCGGCGCGATCTGCAACCCGCATTGCAGCGGCGCGCGGTGACCTGCCCCCACATCCACATCGTTCACAAACAGCGGCGTGCCGTTTTCGCGGGCGCGGCCAAGCGCCTCTTCCAGCGGGGCATCCACCGCCAGCAGATCCCAGACCGGCTGATGGCGCAGCGTCTTGGCGCTGGCATTCAGGAACCCTTCGCCGGCCGAATTCACGTCGATGATCCGGTCGTCTTCATCGACCAGAAAGGCCGGAACCGGCAGCGACGACCACAGGGCGTATTCTGCTTCTGAAATCTCGCTCATGCGGCCACCTGCCCATTCTGCATCAATGCGTCGGGCAAAAGGGCCACGACGCGCGCGGGATCCCGCGTTGTCAGAACCTCTTTGCGCAGCGCAGGCGGCGTTGCGGCCGCATCCATGTACCAACCCAGATGTTTGCGCGCGACGCGCGCGCCCAGTTCGGCCCCGTAAAACCCAAGCATCGCCTCGTAATGGGCCACCACCATGTCGACCAGCGCATCCCCCTGCGGGATGTCCGGCGCGGGCGCCCCGAAAAGGTCATGCGCCACCTGCGCAAGGATCCAGGGCCGCCCCTGCGCCCCGCGCCCGATCATCACCGCATCGGCGCCCGAGGCCGTCATCGCCTGTTGCGCCGTGGCGCTGTCGGTGATGTCGCCATTGGCCGCCAGCGGCACGCGGATCGCCGCGCGCACCGCGCGGATCGCGGCCCAATCGGCGCGCCCCTTGTAGAACTGACAGCGCGTGCGCCCGTGGATCGTGACCATCTGAACGCCCGCATCCTGCGCGCGCCGCGCCACGTCGGGGGCGTTCATCAGCGTGTCATCCCAGCCCAGACGGGTCTTCAGCGTCACCGGAACCGACACCGCGGCGACCACCGCCTCGATCATCCTCAGCGCCAGATCCGGCGTCTTCAGCAGCGCCGACCCCGACAGCCCATTGGTGACCTTCTTGGCCGGGCAACCCATGTTGATGTCGATGATGCGCGCGCCCTGATCCTGAACCATGCGCGCGGCTTCGGCGATCCAGTGCGGATCGCGGCCCGCAAGCTGCACGGCGGTACCTTCGACATCGCTGCCCAGCTCGGCCTTTTCACGGGTGCCGCTGCGGGCATTCACCATATCCTGGCTGGCGACCATCTCGCTGACCACCAGCCCGGCACCAAACCGCTGCACCAGATCGCGGAACGGGCGATCCGTGATCCCGGCCATCGGAGCCAGAAAAACGGGCGGGTTAAGAGATGTGGACGCGAGCGTGACGGGCAAGTGACTAAACCTTGTGCATGTTCCTAGTTGGTACCCAAGCCATTGCAGAGGCACAATCTCGTGCCCTGCCCCCAGCCGGGCCGAACCCCCAATTTAAGGGCATTTGCCCATTTTTTAAGCGCCGCAGGGTGATGCATTGCACCATGCCACCGGACTGCGTAAAGAGACCCCACGTCAAAAACAGGAGCCGACCGCAATGCCCACCACCTGCACAGCGGCGCTGATCGTTGCGGCCGGGCGCGGGACGCGCGCAGGCGGACCACTGCCCAAACAATGGCGCGAGATCGCGGGCAAACCGGTGCTGGCCCACACCATCGCAGCCTTTGCCGATGCCCCCCAGATAGACCGGATCGTGGTGGTGCTGCATCCCGATGATCAGGCGCGCTTTGACGCGCTTGGGCTGACGGGCGTGCTGTGTGCGCATGGGGGTGACAGCCGCTCGGCCTCGGTGGGAAACGGGCTGCGCGCACTTGATGGTCAGGGGGTTGGCCGTGTGCTGATCCATGACGCCGCGCGCCCCTGCGTCAGCGCGCGGATCATCGCGGATGTCTGTGCTGCGCTCGATCACGGCCCGGCTGCGGCCCCTGCGCTGGCGGTGACGGATGCGCTCTGGACCGGGGCCGATGATCAGGTCACCGGGACGCGCGACCGGGCGGGCCTGTTTCGGGCGCAGACACCTCAGGGCTTTGACTATGACGCGATCCGCGCGGCCCATGACACCGCCCCGCAGGGCGCCGCCGATGACGTGGCCGTGGCCCGCGCCCACGGCCTGCTGGTGCAGATCGTGCCCGGCGACGAAGACAACCTGAAGGTCACGCATCCCGGCGATTTCGCCCGCGCGGCCAAGATACTGGAGAAAACCGCCATGGATATTCGCCTTGGCAACGGGTTCGACGTGCACAAGTTCGGCCCCGGCGATCACGTCACCTTGTGTGGTGTGGCCATCCCCCATGATCACGGCCTGGTGGGCCATTCGGATGCCGATGTGGGCATGCATGCGGTCACCGATGCGATCTATGGCGCGCTGGCGCGCGGCGATATCGGCCAGCATTTCCCGCCCTCGGACCCGCAATGGAAAGGTGCCGCGAGCGAGATCTTTCTGCGCCATGCCGTGGATCTTGCGGCAGAGCTGGGATTTCGCATCGGCAATGTCGACTGCACGCTGATCTGCGAATTCCCCAAGATCGGGCCGCACGCGCCGACCATGCGCGCCACCATGGCCGAGCTCATGGGCCTGCCCGCCGACACCGTGTCGGTCAAGGCGACCACATCGGAAAAGCTGGGCTTTACCGGGCGCGGCGAAGGGATTGCGGCGATTGCCACCGCAACGCTGGTGCGCGCATGACCATCGCAGCACGGCTGATCGCGACCTTTGGCGGCGTCGGGTACATCCGCCCCGCGTCGGGCACCTGGGGATCGCTGGTTGCCCTGCCCGTGGGCTGGGGGCTGCATGTGCTGGGGGGCTTTCCGCTGCTGGTGGGGGCCACGCTGCTGGCCTTTGGCACCGGGGTCTGGGCCACGCGTGACATGACGGCGGGGCGGCGCAACCATGACCCGTCCGAGATTGTCGTGGACGAAGTCGTCGGCCAGTGGATCGCCCTTTGGGCCCTGTCCTATCCGGCGTGGCGCATGGGGATCGACATTCTCAACCTCTGGCCGGGCTGGGTCGCGGCCTTTGTGCTGTTCCGCCTGTTCGACATCTGGAAACCCGGCCCCGTGGGCTGGGCCGATCGGCGCAACGATGCGTGGGGCGTGATGCTGGATGATGTGATCGCGGGCGTTCTTGCCGCGCTTGGGGTCGTGGGGCTGGCCGCGCTCTGGCACGGGGTGCTGCAATGACCGACATGGCCGCCCTGCTGGACCGGGCCCGCCAGGCGGGCGTGATGATTGCCACCGCCGAAAGCTGCACCGGCGGCATGGTCAGCGCCGCGCTGACCGATATTGCCGGCGCATCTTCGGTGGTTGAACGGGGCTTTGTCACCTATACCAACCGCGCCAAGATCGAAATGCTGGGCGTCCGCCCTGACACACTGGACGCCCATGGGGCCGTGTCCGAAGAGGTCGCCGCCGAAATGGCCGCGGGCGCGCTGGCACGGTCGGGTGCGCAGCTGGCGGTGTCGATCACCGGCATTGCCGGGCCCGGCGGGTCCGAGTTCAAACCCGAAGGGCGCGTCTGCTTTGGCCTGGCCCGCGACGGGCAGCCCGTCAGAACCGAAACGGTGGAATTTGGCGCCCGCGGCCGGGGCGCGGTGCGCCAGGCCGCGCAGGACCATGCGCTCGGGCTGCTCTGGGATGCTCTGGGCGCTTAACCGTAAAGCTCGTGCGCGCGGGCTTCGAACGCGCGCACGATGCGCTGCATCGCTTCGTTGAAGACGACACCGATGATCCCCTGCAGCACCGCGTTGCGGAATTCGAAATCGACAAAAAACGCCACCTCGCAGCCGCCCTCGACATCGCGGAAGGCCCAGTTCGATTTCATATAGCGAAACGGGCCATCCAGATATTCGGTGTCGATCTTCTGATCAGCCGCATACAGCGTCACCCGGCTGCCAAAGCGTTCGCGGAACACCTTGAAGCTGATCACCAGATCGGCCTCCATGATCTCGGCAGGGCCCGACATGACCCGCCGCCGGATGCGCGAGGCCGCGCACCAGGGCAGGAATTTGGGGTAATTGCCCACATCCGCGACGAGATCATACATCTGTTGCGCTGAATAAGGCAGGGTGCGGGTCTCGGAATGGGTTGGCATGGCAGGCCGTCAATTGCTAAGGACGTGCCGCGTGATGTCGCGCGAAACCTGATGAATTTCAAGGGGCAGAGGATGACAGACCGAGCCTATGTGATCGACACCATGATCTCGGCCAAGGCCATCGCCGCGCGGATCGAAGAGCTCTGCCACGAGATCAAGCGCGAATTCGGCGATACCGACAAGCTGGTGGTGGTGGGTCTGCTGCGCGGCAGCTTTGTGTTCATCGCCGATCTGGTGCGCGAACTGGATCTGCCGATCGAGGTCGATTTCCTCGAAGCGTCCTCGTATGGCGACGCCATGGAAAGCAGCCGCGAAGTGCGCATCCTCAAGGATCTGCGCGGCGCCATCGAAGGCCGCGACGTGCTGGTAGTCGAAGACATCGTCGACACCGGCCACACGCTCAGCCACGTGGTCCGACTGCTGCTGTCGCGCGCGCCCAAGCGTCTGAAATCCATTGCCCTTCTCGACAAACCGTCCCGGCGTGAGGTTGATTTTGCCGCCGACTGGATCGGCTTTGCCATCCCCGACGAATTTGTCGTGGGCTACGGCATCGACTTTGCCCAACGCAACCGCAACCTGCCCTATATCGGCAAGGTGCGGTTCACCGACTGAGCGGCCCATGCACTGGCTGCTGCGCATGTCGCGATGGGCCCGCAACCCGCCCTCGACCCGGCGGGTGGTGCTTGTCTTTGGTGTGATCGCCCTCTGCCTGCTGATCGCTGGGATCGAAGCCATGGGCTGGTGGCCCGACTGGGCCAACGCCGAGCGCATGCCCCGCCGTCCGGGCCTGCGCCCCTGATGCGTCCCTGACCACTGACTGACCCCGCAAAAGCGTGATCACCCGCGATCACCCACCCCCTTGCCCCATAGGGCGGGACGGGCCAGTCAGGTCCCCGAAACCTCTCAGTTCCACTCAGCCAAAGGCCCCGTCATGCCGCGCTTCCTGTCTCAGCTTGTCACCCTTGCCAGCCTTGGCCTGGCCGGCATGGCCCATGCCGGCGATCCCGCCCAGGATCTGCCCGCCCGAAAACAGACCTCGCTCGGCCTTTATCTGACCGCGCAGGACACCCCCGGTTTTCTGGCCGTCACGCCCGATGCGCTCTTTATCGACATCCGCACCCCGCAGGAAGTTGACGAAACCGGGCTTGCACAGGGCATCGACGCGCTGCTGCCCATCGGGCTGGTGAACCCCGAAGCACCGGATGGCGCGCTGGTGCAGAACCCCGACTTTCTGCCCGGGCTGCAGGCGCTGGCCACCGAACGCGGGCTTACCGCCAACAGCCCCATCGTGCTGATCTGCCGGTCCGGCAACCGCAGCGCCGTAGCCAGTACCATGCTGGCCCAGATCGGGTTTCAGACCGTCTACACCGTGACCGATGGCTATCTGGGTGATCGCGGCGCATCGGGCCTGCGCGACGTCAATGGCTGGCGCAATGCCAGACTGCCCTGGCAGGATCGCGACGCCAGTTCCTGCGCGCCCGATCACCTTGGGGGTCAATGCCCCTGACACAAAGGTAGGGCGGGCTTCAGCCCGCCACCCGCAAGGGCCTGCGCCTGCTCAGACCTGCCCGAGCTTTTCCAGCCGTGCCGCGCGCAGCTGGGCGAAATCATCGCCCGCATGATAGGACGACCGCGTCAGCGGCGTGGCGGACACCATCAGGAAGCCCTTGCCATAGGCGGCTTTTTCATAGGATTCGAATTCTTCGGGCGTCACAAAGCGATCCACGCGGTGATGCTTGGGCGTTGGCTGCAGATACTGGCCGATGGTCAGAAAATCCACATCCGCCGCGCGCATGTCATCCATCACCTGCAGCACCGCCTGACGATCTTCGCCCAGACCCACCATGATCCCCGATTTGGTGAACATCGCCGGATCCAGCTCTTTCACCCGCTGCAACAGCCGCAGCGAATGGAAATAGCGCGCGCCGGGCCGCACCGTGGGATACAGCCCCGGCACGGTCTCCAGATTGTGGTTGAACACGTCGGGGCGCGCCTCGACCACGGTTTCCAGAACCGATGCGTCGCATTTCAGGAAATCGGGCGTCAGGATCTCGATCGTGGTCTTGGGCGACCGGTGCCGGACCGCGCGGATGGTCTGGGCAAAATGCTCGGCCCCGCCATCGGCCAGGTCATCGCGGTCCACACTGGTGATCACCACATGGTTGAGCCCCAGCTTTTCCACCGCATGCGCCACCCGCCCCGGTTCGAACACATCCAGTGTGTCGGGCCGCCCCGTGGCCACGTTGCAGAAGGTGCAGCCGCGGGTGCAGATCTCGCCCATGATCATCACGGTGGCGTGGCCCTGGCTCCAGCACTCGCCCACATTGGGGCAGCCCGCCTCTTCGCAGACGGTGACAAGGTTGTTGTCCCGCATGATCTTGTGGGTCTCGGCATAGCCCTTGCCGCCCGGTGCCCTGACCCGGATCCAGGACGGTTTCTTGGGCTGGGCATTGTCGGGGCGATGCGCCTTTTCGGGGTGGCGCTGGTCGGGAAGCTTGAGATCTCGCACGGGAGGCTGGCCTTTGTTCTTGGCTGTTCTGATGGCGGGTCGACGATTTCAACCTCTAACATAACCTGACGGCACGCGCTCTTCCAGCACCACATAGCCGCTATGCACGTCATTGCTGCGCATGCACGATAGAGGCAAAAAACGGGCAATTCCGCAAGGGCAACGCCCTGTTTATGATCCATTATTCCAAAAGATGCATCTGCGGCATTTCTGACATTGAAGGCACCTTAGAATCGTTTTAGATCGCAACAAGGACATGATCGACATCAGGAGCTGAACATGAAAACCGGCACGACCCTTCCCAATGTCACCTTCCACACACGCGTGCGCGACGAGGCCGTCGAAGGCCCCAACCCGTTCCGCTGGGAAGACAAGACCACCGCCGACTATTTTGCCGGCAAGCGCGTTGTGCTGTTTTCGCTGCCCGGTGCCTTTACCCCGACCTGCTCGACCTATCAGCTGCCCGGTTTCGAAAACGGCTTTGCCGATTTCACTGCCCAGGGCATCGACGCGATCTACTGCATGTCGGTCAATGACAGCTTTGTCATGAACAAATGGGCCGAAGCCCAGGGCCTCAGCAACGTCACCGTGATCCCCGACGGGTCAGGCGAATTCACCCGCAAGATGGGCATGCTGGTCGACAAGGACAATCTGGGCTTTGGCATGCGCTCGTGGCGCTATGCGGCCATCGTCAATGACGGCGTGGTCGAAGCCTGGTTCGAAGAGCCCGGCCTGATGGACAACTGCCCCGAAGACCCCTATGGCGTTTCGTCGCCCGAAACCGTGCTGGCCTATCTGGTCGACAAGAAAGAACCCGAACTGGCCTGATCGGGCGTCTGCCCCTGCCAGTGAGATCAAAGGCGCGCCCGGCATGGCGCGCCTTTTTTGCATTGGCCAACCCCATCTGCGGCCCCGTCAGCCGATCATCTGATCGGCGCTTGACTGATCGTCGTAGTGGCGTTTGAGCCGTTGCAGCGCGATGCGCAGCACGATCTTGCCCGACCGCGCCGACCAGCCCATATCCTTTTCGGCACTTTCCAGACCTTCCAGAAAGCAGCAGCAGCGCAGCGCGACATCAGCCAGTCCCGGCCCCAGATCATCCAGCGCCCGCAACACCCGGTCCTTTGCCGCCGCCGGTCCCCGCCCGGCCGGACCATCCCCTGATCCGCCGCGCACGCCACCGGTCAGGAAACTGTCCCAATTCTGCGTCACGCTTGGCCCCATCTGGGCCAGTTCGAAATCCTCGCGCAGCCGCTCGCCCGCGCGCACCAGCGTTTCATCCAGAAACCGGTTGCCATCGCGATCGCGGCGGCGCGCGAGCGCCGTCAGCGGGCTTTCCATCGTGTTATAGCGGATGCGGCGGGGCCGCCCGTCGCCATCGGCGGCGACATCACGCTCGCCCCAGTTGCGGTGCTGGGCGGCAAACGGCGCCTGCGCCTCGGCAAAGCCGTCATTCTGCCGGGCAGCGCGCTCGCTTTCCTGTTCGGCCAGCAGCCGGCTGAGCGCGCTGCGCCCCGACGCGGTGATCTGATAGCGGCTGATCCGGCCCGGTGCGGCGCATTGGATCCATTCCTTCAGCGCCATCGCTTCGGCCACCGCGCGATCCACCACAGCGGTGCGGGTCGAGCTGCCATCGGCGGCATCGCGCACCACCACGGCCTTTTCCATTTCCGCCGCCACCGCCAGCACCGCCGTGCTTTCGCACAGGCAGCGCAGGATGCGGGTCATTTCCTGGTCGAATTCGGTATCGTCAATCGTGGCATCTTGGGCTGCTTGCGGATAGGCCATGGCGAGATCGTCCTTTCTGGTCTCGGTCCGGGCCAGGCACTGGGTCAACCTGTGCGTGGCCGGAAACCGGTTGGTCGCCAGAGCCTGTAGCGCTGCATCCACCAAAGGATCATCCCGCCGCGCTTCGATCCGCCGGATCTGACGCAGAATGGTCGAGGCATGGCACCCGTCGCGCCGCGCGATATACCGGATCGACCGGCCGCCTTCGGTATGCGCAAGATAGCGGCGTGCACAATCTGGCACCCAACCCGGCAAAGTCCCGACAAGCTGATCACCCATGATCATCGCATCCCCCTAGGGTCAGGTCGGCTGACCCACTTATCCATGCATTATCCCCAAAAAGCGTTACGCAACCTAAGAAGGATTTGGTTACCTGTGCGTTAAGGTGTCTGGCACCGGCAATCATTGTTGCCAAAGAATAAACGCTCCTAAACGCATCGAACGCCGATTTTGCATTCGACGCAACACCCGCCAAGGTTGTGCAAAGCTGATCCTGTCACGAAATCAGATCCGCGAAAAAGGAGATCTCGAATGCAGGACATCATGACGACGCTGCGCCAGCTCAACCGCCCCCGTCTTCTGGTACGGGCCGCGCGTCTGGGGGCCAAGGACTACAACCGCGACCGCCATCTGCAACGCATTCTGGGATACGGCGCCCTGCCCCGCAGCGGGCCTGCGCTGATGCGGCTGTTGGAACTGGAACGGGATATGGACGACATGCGCCGCGCCGAAGATCACGCCTATTCGCTGTCGCGACATCTCGATCTTCTGATTGCCCTTGTCGGCGAAGCCCGCGTTCTGAACGCGATGCAGGTGGCGCAGGGGGCACGCGTCTGAACCCGCCCCCCGCGCTGTCGATCAGATCACCCGATCAGGTGAACGCGTCGGGCATCGACGCTTTCTTTTCGGCGATGTATTCGGCCAGGCGACCGGCAATTTCGGGGTCAAGTGCGGGTTGCTGATAGTTCTCCAGCATCTGCTTGACCCGTGCCGACGCCAGCGCCTGACTGTCGCGTGCGCCTTCTTCCTGCCAGGTTTCAAAGGGCTTGTAGTCCAGCACTTCGGTGCGCCAGAAGGCCGATTTGAAATTCGCCTGCGTGTGGGCGCAACCCAGATAGTGGCCACCCGGCCCGACCTCGGCGATGGCATCCATGGCCTGCGCATCGGCATCGGCACGCACGCCTTCGGCCAGCTTGTGCAGCACGCCCAGCTGGTCCGCGTCGAGCACGAATTTTTCAAAGGACGACACCAGCCCGCCTTCGAGCCAGCCGCAGGAATGCAGCATGAAGTTCACGCCGCCCAGCAGGGCTGCGTTATGGGTATGCGCGGTTTCATACGCGGCCTGCGCGTCAGGCAGTTTCGAGCCGCACAGCCCCCCGCCCGAACGGAAGGGCAGCCCCAGACGGCGCGCCAGTTGTCCGGCCCCCGACAGGATCTGCGTCGCCTCGGGCGTGCCAAAGGTCGGCGCCCCCGAATTCATGTCGATCGAGGTCACGAAGGCCCCGAAGATCACCGGTGCACCGGGGCGGATCAGCTGGCTGTAGGCGATGCCGGCCATCACTTCGGCCAGAACCTGAGTCAGCGTGCCGGCGACCGACACCGGCGCCATGGCACCGCCCACGATGAAGGGCGAAATGATGCAGGCCTGGTTGTTCTTGGCATAGACTTCCAGCGCGCCCATCATGACCTCGTCAAAGGTCAGCGGAGAGTTGATGTTGATGAGCGACGTCATCACCGTGTTGTCCTGAACGAAATCCTTGCCGAACAGGATCTCGCACATCTCGACACTGTCCTGCGCGCGGCTGGGATCGGTGACCGAGCCCATGAAGGGTTTGTCGCTCAGGGTCATGTGGGCGTGCAGCATGTCCAGGTGGCGCTTGTTCACCGGCACATCGGTGGGCTCGCACACGGTGCCGCCCGAATGGTGCAGCCATTTGGACATGTAGCCAAGCTTCACGAAGTTATGGAAATCTTCCATGGTGGCATAGCGGCGCCCGCCTTCGAGATCGCGCACGAAGGGCGGGCCGTATACCGGTGCGCACACCAGAGAG
>JAOXSC010000188.1 GCA_025800215.1 Marinibacterium sp. | reverse complement strand
GATGAAGGTGAAGCGCGCGCTGGAAGGCTCGAACTCGCGCCTGATCGGGCCGAACTGCCCCGGTGTCATCACGCCCGACGCCTGCAAGATCGGCATTATGCCCGGCCACATCCACAAGCGTGGGTCGGTCGGTGTTGTGTCGCGCTCGGGCACGCTGACCTATGAGGCGGTCAAGCAGACCACCGATGTGGGTCTGGGCCAGTCGACCTGCGTGGGGATCGGCGGCGACCCGATCAAGGGCACCGAGCATCTGGATGTGCTGGAATGGTTCCTGGCCGATGACGAGACCCAGTCGATCATCATGATCGGTGAAATCGGTGGCTCGGCCGAAGAAGAGGCCGCGCAGTTCCTGGCCGATGAGGCCAAGAAAGGCCGCAAAAAGCCGACCGCAGGCTTCATCGCGGGCCGCACGGCGCCTCCGGGCCGCCGCATGGGCCATGCCGGCGCCATCGTGGCCGGTGGCAAGGGCGGTGCCGAAGACAAGATCGAAGCGATGAAATCCGCCGGGATCGTCGTCGCCGAAAGCCCCGCCCAGCTGGGCGAGGCCGTTCTTGAGGCCATCAAGGGCTGAACATGAACGGGATGGTCCGCATGCCGGGCCATCCCCTTTCCGGGAGGATGTCACAAGGTCATGGAGACAGGGTCAAACCCCTTTGACGCCCACTGCCACGGCACGCGCACCCCGCGCGCCGCAGGGGGATGCCATGCCTTTTGCGATCCGCTCGTCTGCAGTGATCACACCGGACCCGCGACGCGGCGCGCGCCAGCACGGGCCATGCGCCCGCAAAGGAGGCTCTGATGGGCTTTATTCCTGCCGTCACCACCTGTTTCAAGAAATACGTCACGTTTTCGGGCCGCGCGTCGCGGTCGGAATACTGGTGGTTCTTCCTGTTCTGCCTGCTGGGCAATCTCGTGGCGACGGTGCTTGATGTGGTGCTGTTCGGCAGCGTTGCCGGATCGGTCGCGACCACGGACACATCGACAAGCGCAAGCGCCAGCGCCGACAGCAACGGGCTGATCGGGACGGTGTTCGGCATCGTGATCTTCCTGCCCCAGCTGGCGGCGGCCTGGCGGCGGATGCATGACAGCGGGCGCAGCGGGCTGTTTGCCCTGCTGCCCACCCTGATGGTGATGGCCGCAGGCGCGGTTCTGATCTTTGGCCTCGGGCTTGCGGGCATGTTTGCGCATGGCGGGTCGATGGACGTTCTTTTTACCCGCGCCACGCTGCTTATATTGATCCCGACCGTTGTGGTCCTGATCATCTCTCCGCTTCTGGTGCTGTTCTGGCTGACGCGTCCCAGCCAGCCCGGCACCAACGCCTATGGCCCAAACCCTCATGAGGTATCTCAATGACAGACCAATCCCCGAACGAGATCTTCCACGCCTCAAGTTTCATGCAGGGGCACAACGCTGCCTATCTGGAACAGCTTTACGCGCAATACGCCAATGACCCCGGCGCCGTCGATGCGGCCTGGGCCGAATTCTTCCGGGCCATGGGCGATGCCGAACTGGATGTGAAAAAAGAGGCCGACGGCCCCAGCTGGGCGCGCAGCGACTGGCCGCCCACGCCGGATGACGACCTGACCGGCGCGCTGACCGGCGAATGGGCCGAAGCCGCCGTTGAACTGAAGGCCGCAGGCAAAAAGATCGCCAGCAAGGCCGCCGCCACCGGCGTTGCGGTCACCGATGACCAGATCAAGCGCGCGGTGCTCGATTCCATCCGCGCCCTGATGCTGATCCGGGCCTACCGGATCCGGGGCCACCTGGCGGCGAACCTGGACCCGCTGGGGATGCGCAACGTCAGCAACCACCCCGAGCTTGACCCCAAATCCTACGGGTTCACCGATGGCGACATGGACCGCCCGATCTTCATCGACAACGTGCTGGGCCTGCAGGTTGCGTCGATGCGCCAGATCGTCGAGCTGGTCAAACGCACCTATTGCGGCACCTTTGCCCTGCAATACATGCACATTTCCAACGCCGAAGAGGCCGGTTGGCTGAAAGAGCGGATCGAAGGCTATGGCAAGGAAGTGTCCTTTACCCGCGAGGGCCGCAAAGCCATCCTCAACAAGATGGTCGAAGCCGAAGGGTTCGAAAAGTTCCTGCATGTGAAATACATGGGCACCAAGCGCTTTGGTCTGGATGGCGGCGAAAGCCTGATCCCGGCGATGGAGCAGATCATCAAGCGCGGCGGCGCGCTTGGGGTCAAGGAAATCGTCATCGGCATGCCCCACCGCGGGCGGCTGAGCGTGCTGGCCAACGTGATGGGCAAGCCCTATCGCGCGATCTTCAACGAATTCCAGGGCGGCAGCTTCAAGCCCGAAGATGTCGACGGGTCGGGCGATGTGAAATACCACCTCGGCGCGTCTTCGGACCGCGAATTCGACGGCAACACGGTTCACCTGAGCCTGACCGCCAACCCCAGCCACCTCGAGGCGGTGAACCCCGTGGTTCTGGGCAAGGCGCGCGCCAAGCAGGACCAGATGCGCGATGCCGACCGCACCGGCGTGCTGCCGATCCTGCTGCACGGGGATGCGGCCTTTGCCGGTCAGGGCGTGGTCGCTGAATGTCTGCAGCTGTCGGGCATTCGCGGGCACCGCACCGGCGGCACCATCCATGTGATCGTGAACAACCAGATCGGCTTTACCACCGCGCCGCATTTCAGCCGCACGTCGCCCTATCCCACCGATATTGCGCTGATGGTCGAAGCCCCGATCTTCCACGTCAATGGCGACGACCCCGAAGCGGTGGTGCATGCCGCCAAGGTGGCCACCGAATTCCGCCAGAAGTTCCGCAAGGACGTGGTCATCGACATCTTCTGCTATCGCCGCTTCGGTCACAACGAAGGCGACGAGCCGATGTTCACCAATCCGCTCATGTACAAGCGGATCAAGACGCACAAGACCACGCTCAGCCTCTATACCGAGCGTCTGGTCAAGGACGGACTGATCCCCGAGGGCGAGATCGAGGACATGAAGGCCGCGTTCCAGTCCCACCTCAATGATGAATTCGAGGCGGGCAAGGATTACAAACCCAACAAGGCCGACTGGCTGGACGGGCGCTGGTCGCATCTGGAGCGTGAGCAGGATGATTACCAGCGCGGCGAAACCGCGATTGCGCCCGACACCATGGCGCAGATCGGCGGCGCGCTGACGCGGCTGCCCGACGGGTTCCCGCTGCACAAGACCGTGAGCCGCCTGCTGGATCACAAGACCCAGATGTTCAACACCGGCGCGGGCTTTGACTGGGCCACCGGCGAAGCGCTGGCCTTCGGGTCGCTGCTGAGCGAAGGGTATCCGGTGCGTCTGGCCGGTCAGGATTCGACCCGCGGGACGTTCAGCCAGCGTCATTCGGGCATCATCAACCAGGACACCGAAGAACGGTATTACCCGCTCAACAGCATCCGCGACGGCCAAAGCCGCTATGAGGTGATCGACTCGATGCTCAGCGAATATGCGGTGCTGGGCTTTGAATATGGGTATTCGCTGGCCGAACCGAACGCGCTGACCCTGTGGGAAGCCCAGTTTGGCGATTTCGCCAATGGCGCGCAGATCATGTTCGACCAGTTCATCAGCTCGGGCGAAAGCAAATGGCTGCGCATGTCGGGCCTGGTGGTGCTGCTGCCGCACGGGTTCGAAGGTCAGGGCCCCGAACATTCGTCGGCCCGGCTGGAACGGTTCCTGCAGATGTGCGGCCAGGACAACTGGATCGTGGCGAACTGCACGACACCGGCGAACTATTTCCACATCCTGCGCCGCCAGCTGCACCGCACCTTCCGTAAACCGCTGATCCTGGTGACCCCGAAATCGCTACTGCGCCACAAGCTGGCTGTCAGCACGGCCGAGGATTTCACCACTGGCTCCAGCTTCCACCGGGTGCTGTGGGATGACGCGCAGAAGGGCAACTCGGACACCACGCTGGTTGCGGATGACAAGATCAAGCGTGTGGTGATGTGTTCGGGCAAGGTCTACTACGACTTGCTGGAAGAGCGTGATGCGCGCGGCATCGACGATGTCTACCTGCTGCGGATCGAACAGTTCTATCCGTTCCCTGCGCACTCTCTGATCAATGAGCTGGAACGCTTCAAACAAGCAGAAATCGTCTGGTGCCAGGAAGAGCCGAAAAACCAGGGCGCGTGGACATTCATCGAGCCCAATATCGAATGGGTGCTGACCCGTATCGGCGCCGATCACAAACGGCCACGCTATGTCGGTCGCGCAACATCGGCCTCGCCCGCGACGGGT
>JAOXSC010000134.1 GCA_025800215.1 Marinibacterium sp. | reverse complement strand
CCGGGATCGAGGGCGACAAGCTGGCGATTACCTTTGACAAGGCCGGGGACAAGAATGTGGTGGCCCGGTTCGTCAGCTCGGCGGATGACATTCCATTCTGACACCGGGTCAGGGGGCGTTGCCCCCGCCGCTGCGCGGGCGAAGCCCGTTCTCGACTGAATTGATCCCCCGGATCATTTCCGGGACGCCTCGAACCCCCCAGAGTATTTGTAAAAAGAAGAAGACCTCTCTTTCTGACCAAAAATATCCCCGCCGGAGGCTTTGGTTTTCCGAGTTTCTCGGAAAATCAAATTCCGAGCGCACAGATACTACGCACGGTCACTCAGCCTTTTGCCAGGCTCGTCCACAAACAGCTCGGGCAGGGCGCGGGCCTCTTGGATCTGGGCGAGGCGAAAATCCTCGAAACGATCTGTGCTCTCGCTCCAGGCGCTCAGAACCCATTGCGCGCCAACAGCGGCCAGTTTCAGCGGGCGCAGCACATGCGGGCGGGCAGCGCCGGTATCATCCACACAGCTGAGCGCCAGTTTCTGCCGCGCCCTGATCGCAGCGCGCAGGGTGGCGAGGTGAGAAAACCCGCGCGCCACATCGTCAAAGGCTGAGGGCGGGCGCTGCCAGACCGGCGCTTGGGGCGGGGCGGTGGTGGTTTGCGCCGCTTCGAGGCGGCGGATCATCGACAGCGCGGCGCGGCGCAGCCTGTCATCTGGTGTTTCTGAAACAATCGCCAGCCCCAGATGCAGGGCCTGCAACTCGTCCTCCTGCACCGCCATCGGGGCAATCGCGCTGAGCGGCGTACCGCGATAGCCCACACCTTTGGTGCCGCTGACCGGAAAACCCGCCGCTATCAGGCGGTCGATGTCGCGATAGATCGTGCGCACCGAGACCCCCAGACGCTGCGCCAGGTCCTCGGCCCGCACCGGGGTGTCGGGGTCCAAGAGCTGGCTCAGGGCGATCAGGCGGGTATCAGCGGACATAGGGCTGATTAACTGACAAAAACATGTCAGTAAATGGCGCGCCTCTCAAATTCCCCCCAAATTTGCGGCACCACCCAAAGCACGGGCCGGGTTGATTGCTTTCCACGGCGGCGGGGATGTCTTAGGACGGGTGCAAAGGCGTAAAAGATTACGCGCTCAAATCAGAGGATAGATCATGTTGAACAATATCGGCCTTCCGGGTCTTCTGCTTATTGCTGTTGTGGTTCTGGTTCTTTTTGGCCGCGGCAAGATCAGCTCGCTGATGGGTGAAGTTGGCAAAGGCATCACTTCGTTCAAAAAGGGCATCAACGAGGGCACCGAGGAAATCGAACAGGACGCCGCTGTCGAGGCCAAGGACGTTACGCCCGAGACCGACAAAGACAAGGTGTAATCCCCGATGTTCGATCTGGGCTGGACCGAGATTCTGGTCATAGGCATCGTTGCGCTGATCGTTGTTGGTCCCAAGGATTTGCCAGTGCTGTTTCGCAATGTCGGGCGCTGGGTCGGTCGGCTGCGGGGCATGGCGCGTGAATTCAGCAGCGCCATGAACGAGGCGGCTGATGAAAGCGGCATGCGGGACGTGGCGCAGGGGATCAAGGCGGCGACCAATCCGCTGAATACGGCGATGGACGGGGTGCGCGATGCTGCCCGTGACGTCACCAGCAGTCTTGACCCCACCAAGTTCGACAGCGACAGCGAGACCGGCAAACTGGCCGCGAAACGCGCTGAGGACAGCAAAAAGATCGAAGCTGGCACCGCCCGCGCCATTGCCGAGCGCAAGGCGCGCGAAGCGCAGGAAGCGATGGAACGCGCCGAGGCACTTGAGGCCGCAAGCCGCGCCGGTGAAGGCAAGGACGACACATGAGCAATACCGACGAGATCGAGGACAGCGCCGCGCCGCTGATCGAGCATCTGGCCGAGCTGCGCACGCGGCTCATTCACTGTGTTGTGGCCTTTCTGGTGGGGATGGTGATCTGTTTCACCGTGGCGACGCCGATCTTCAACTTTCTGACCGCGCCTTTGTGCAGCGTGCTGTCCGAGCGGGGGCAGGATTGTGGTCTGATCTTTATCAGCCCGCAGGAGGGGTTCTTTGTGGCGATCAAAGTGTCGCTGCTGGGGGGCTTGATCCTGTCCTTTCCTTATCTGGCCTTTCAGATGTGGCGCTTTGTGGCGCCGGGGCTGTATCGCTCTGAGAAGGGGGCGTTTCTGCCGTTCCTGATTGCCTCGCCGTTCATGTTCCTGCTGGGCGCGTCATTTGCGTTCTATGTGGTCACGCCGCTGGCTTATGACTTTTTCCTTGGGTTCCAGCAGTTTGGCGCCGAAGGCGAAGCACTGGCCGACGGCCAGAGCGCGCCGCTGAGCGTGGTGTTTCAGGGCTCGGCGCAGGAATATCTGAACCTCACGATCAAGTTCATCGTGGCCTTTGGTCTGTGTTTCCAGCTGCCGGTTCTGCTGACGCTGATGGGCAAGGCGGGGCTGGTCAGTGCCGAAGGTCTGGGGGCCGTGCGCAAATATGCGGTGGTGGCGATCCTGGTTCTGGCAGCCCTTGTGACACCGCCCGATGTGATCACACAGGTGATTCTGTTCGTCGTGGTCTACGGGCTTTACGAAGTGTCCATCTTCCTGGTCGCCCGCGTCGAGAAAAAGCGCGAGGCCGAGCTGCGCGCCCAAGGGTACTATGATGACGAGGACGAAGAAGACCTTGTCGCCGACCCCGATGATCCGACCAAGCCCTTGGGCTGACGGGGCGGGGCCATGAAACGGGCCTTCTGAAACACAGGGCGCCGGGTCTTCGGATCCGGCGCTTGCCGTTCAAAGGTGTTGCATGATGAGCGGTCGCGGCTGGCATCAATGGCGTGCAAAGCGCGGGAGACTATCCAGAATTTTGTGCCCTGGCGCTTTGATTACGCCATTGGGAAGCGGTCTTCGAACATGATCGCGAACTGGCTTTTGACCGCGTGCCACTCGCGCACGGAACGCTTCCACTCCTGAGAGGTAGCATTCAGCGCGAGATAGATCAATTTTGCGGCCGCCTCGTCACTGGGGAAGTGGCCCCTTGTTCTGACGGCGCGGCGGATCTTGGAGTTCAGCGCTTCGATGGCGTTCGTGGTGTAGATCAGCCTGCGCACCTCGGGCGGGTCGTCCAGAAACGGGATGACCTCGTTCCAGGACCGCCGCCAGCTCGGCGCGATTGCCGGGTATTTGGCGGCCAGCTCGCTGTCCTCGAACCCGGCCCGCGGCCTCCGCGGCGGTGGCATCCACGGCGGTGTAGACCGCTTTCAAGGCCGCCGCGACGGTCTTGCGATCCTTGTAGCTGGCAAAGCTCATGGAATGGCGCAGCAGGTGCACGATGCAGGTCTGTATTTGGGCCTGTGGAAAGGCCGCTTCGATGGCCTGGGGAAAGCCCTTGAGGCCGTCCACCACCGCGATCAGGATGTCCTGAACACCTCGGTTGCGCAGGTCGTTCAGCACCTTGGCCCAGAACTTTGCACCCTCATTGGCCTGAAACCACAGGCCCAGAACGTCCCGTGTGCCATCCGGCAAGATCGCCAAGGCCACGAAGACCGCCTTGTTGCTGACCGCCCCGTCACTGCGGATATTGACCCGGATCGCGTCCATGAAGACGACGGGGTAGCACGGTTCGAGGGGCCGGTTTTGCCAGGCGGTGACCGCATCCGTGATCGCCGAGATCAGGCTGGGCGAGGCCTCGATCCCGTAGATCTCTTCGATGTGGCGCTGGATCTCGCGGGTGGTCATGCCGCGCGCATACATGCTGATGATCTTGGTGTCGAACTCCGGGAAGCGACGCTGATACTTGGCGATCAACACGGGATCGAAACTGCCGTTGCGGTCGCGGGGGATGTCCAGGACCACTTTGCCGCTGTCCGTCGTCACCGTCTTCGGGCTGCTGCCATTGCGCCGATTGGGGGCCTGGTTTTCCCCTTCGGTCGGAGGATCGGCCCGTTCCTCAGTGAGATGCTGGTCCAGTTCAGTGCGCAAAGCGCGCTTTGCCAGCGCCTTGGTCAGTTCCTGCAAAATGCCGTCTTGGCCGAAAAGGTCACCGGGCTTCCGCCCTTCCATCAGCTGGTCCAGAAGGTCTTTGTCGATGCTCATACGTGGGTCTCCTCATCTTAGAGCTACCACGCCAGGGCACAGAATTCCGGACAGTCTCAAGCGCGGTCCAATAGGCGCACCATCTCAGCTGACCGCTGTCAGTCCTGCACAACCCCAAGGCACACAAGATCGTCACCCTTGCCCCAGCTCTGGATGGCATGCCGATCCCTCGCATTGAGAGCTGTGTCAGGGCCAGACCATGGCGCGCGATCAGGAGCGGCCTTCGACATGCGGGTCGGCGAACATTGCACTCTCTGCCATGGCAATAGGTATGGTCGTGCGACCGACGCGGTCCGCGCATGATCATCCCTTCATTCCTTCAACCACAGGCCCGCCGCATGGCCCGCCGGTGGCAACCGCAGCGCGCAGGCCAGCCCAGTCCGCGGCAACGCCCGGAAACATCCGCCCCAGTCCGAACACGCCCTATGCACACTCAACTCTTGCCCGGCCCGCGTAAACAAATCGCCAACACAGAACCTGGGCCCGTTCCGCACACCCGAATCTCACCCGCATATCTTGTGGAACGCCGCCAAAACTGGTTTCTGCTCCCCCAGCAGGACGGAGACACCAATGACCGACACCACCCTGATCCGCATCGCCGAAGCGCTTGAACGCATGGCTCCGGCCCCCATGGGCGCCCCTGATTTCGACAGCGCGCCGGCCTTCGTCTGGCAGGTCGATCCCGACCGTCTGGCCCCGGTACCTGAGGTCAATCGCGTCGCGCTCGACCTGCTGGTGGGCATCGACCGCGCGCGCGACACGCTCTATGACAACACCGCCCGCTTTGCCAAAGGATACGGGGCCAACAACGCGCTGCTCTGGGGCGCGCGCGGCATGGGAAAATCCAGCCTGGTCAAAGCGGTACACGGCGCATTGCACCCCGATCATCCCGATCTCAAACTGGTCGAGCTGCAACGCGAAGACCTGCCCAGCGTCGGCCGCCTGCTGACCCATCTGCGCGCGGCCCCGCAACGGTTCATCCTGTTCTGTGACGATCTCAGCTTCAGCCATGACGATCAGCACTACAAATCACTCAAGGCGGTGCTGGATGGCGGGATCGAAGGGCGGCCGGACAACGTGGTCTTCTACGCCACCTCAAACCGCCGCCACCTGATGCCGCGTGACATGATCGAAAACGAGCGCTCATCGGCCATCAACCCGTCAGAGGCGGTGGAAGAAAAGGTCTCGCTCTCGGACCGCTTCGGCCTCTGGCTGGGCTTCCACCCCTGCAGCCAGGACGAATTCCTCGCCATGATCGACGGCTACTGCGCCGCCCATGACCTGACCCCGGATCCCGCCACCCTGCGGGCCGAGGCCATCGAATGGCAGGCCACACGCGGCGCCCGCTCAGGCCGCGTCGCCTGGCAGTTCTTCACCGATCTCGCCGGTCGCAACGGGCGCCGTCTCTGACCCTTCTTTGTGGCGAAAAATACCTCGGGGGTGAATGGCGCAGCCAGAGGGGGCAGCGCCCCCTCCCTTGATCGCCGCCATCGGCGGCGACGGCCTCACATCACTTCAGATACTGGGTCGGATCGACGCTTTCGAACCCTTTGCGCACCTCGAAATGCACATAGGCATCCGGCCCCGACCGCAGCTGGCCGATCTTCTGGCCGCGTTTCACGCTGTCGCCTTTGGACACGGTGATCTTGTCCACATTGGCATAGACCGTCAGCAGGTTGTCGGGATGGCGCACCACCACGATCGGCACCTTGTCGGCATCCGTGGTGATCGCAGCGACGGTGCCGCTTTCGGCCGCGCCCACAGGCGTGCCGGGGGCGGCGGAAATGTCGATGCCTTCATTGCGGCCCTTGGCGTAGTCGCGGATGATCTTGCCCTGAACCGGATAGGCCATCGCGCCCGCACTGGCCTTGGTTGTCGATCCGGCGGCACCGACAGCCGCGGCGCTGGCGGCGGCGGTTGATGCAGCGGCGGCGCCGGGTTCCACATCATTGGCAGGCAGCGGCGTGGTCGCCGAAGGCGGCGTGGGCGTCGGGCTGCCCGCACCGGGGGCGGTGGGGGACGCCGCAGCGCTGCTCGCGCTGGCCGATCCGGTCCGCGGGATCAGCAGTTGCTGGCCTTCGCGCACGGCAAAATCAGGACCAAGCCCGTTCCATTCCGCCACCGTCTGCACCGGTACGTCGTAAAGACGCGCAATCGTATAGGCGGTCTCGCCGCGCTTGACCTTGTGGCGGATCGGCTCGGGGCCCGTCGGTTTGGCAGCGGGTTTCGTTGTCGGCTTGGCTGCAGCATCGGGTTTCGCGGTCGCGGCAGGCGCCAGCGGGGTCACCGCCACGCCGCCGGGGTTGGGGGCGCTGTCGATGGCGTCTTCGGCCAGGGCTGCGATGTCGACCTCGTCTGCGGTCGGCACTTTCTTGGGCAGCGCGATCACCTCGCCTGCGCGCAGCGGGCTGTCTGCGTCGATCCCGTTGAACCGGGCCAGCGACGCCGCATTGAGGCCCAGCCGGGCGGCGATGGACTGCACCGTATCGCCATTGCGCGCCACTGCGACCTGATAATTGGGATAGGTGATCACCCCGCGCGCATCCGGCTCGGGCCGCGCGGCCGATGCTGCGCGCGCCGCATCAGCGGTGGAAAACCCGCCAAGCTGATCGCGCACATCCAGGTCAATGGGTTGATCACAGGCCGCAAGCAGCGCCAGTGACGACAGCGCTACAGCGCGATAAATGGGGGAAAACTGCATCTCGATACCCTCGGTCTGCCCTTCTTTGCTGCGGGGCTTGGCCGTTAAATCCAAAATCACCGGCGTTGGGCCGTCAGTGGCGGGCCTGCGTCCGGATCATGTCTCAGCTGTCCTGACCCAGCCCTTCGAGCAATGGCACGAAACGCACCGGGCGCAGTTCGTCATAGTCAAAGCCGGTTTCGGTGCGGCGCACGCGGATCAGCTGTTGCACCGCGTCCGACTGCCCCACCGGCACCACCATGATACCGCCGATCTTGAGCTGCGCCAAGAGCGGGCCGGGCGGATCTTCGGCGGCTGCCGTCACCAGGATCCGGTCAAAGGGGGCCTGTTCGGGCACCCCGTGCGATCCGTCGCCCACCATGGTGGTGATGTTCGACAGGCCCATGGCGGCAAAGATCTCACCGGCTTCGCGCACCAGCCTGCGGTGACGGTCCACCGTATAGACGCGTCGCGCCAGCCGCGACAGCACAGCCGCCTGATAGCCCGACCCGGTGCCGATCTCGAGCACCTTGTCACGCCCGCTCAGATCCAGCGCCTGGGTCATGACCCCCACCACCGATGGCTGGCTGATGGTCTGGCCGCAGGCGATGGGCAGGGGGGTGTCCTCGTAAGCGCGCCCGGCAAAGACGCCGCGCACGAAGGGGCCACGGTCGATGTCTTCCATCGCGTTCAGCACGCGCCGATCCGTCACGCCCTTGGAGCGCAGCGCAAAAAGGAACTGCATCTTGTCTTCTGCCGACGGGCCGGTCATCGCAATGCTCACTCGATCCCGGCAAGTGCGCCCATCACGTCATGGGCGGTCAGATCCGCGCGCATGGGTGTGACCGCGATATAGCCGTCCAGATTGGCCGCCGCATCGGTGCCTTCGGCGGTGGGGACGCGCTGATCGCCGCCCTTGATCCACAAGAACCGCCGCCCGCTGGGCGACAACTGGGGTTCGGCCGAAAAGCGCACGCCGGGCCGGCGGCCCTGGCGCACCACGCGCGTGCCCTTGACCGCATCGGCTGGGACGGGCGGGAAATTGATATTGTAGAAGATGTGATAGTCCGACCCGTTTTCGGGCGCGGCGGTCAGCACTTTGCGGATCACATCCGCCCCGTGGGCGGCGGCGGCCTCGAACGGGTCGGCCAGCCCGATATTGTCGGGCCCCAGATATTGCGACAGGGCGATGGCGGGCAGCCCCTGCAGCGCGGCCTCCATCGCGCCCCCGATGGTGCCGGAATACAGCGTGTTTTCCGCCGCGTTGTTGCCCCGGTTCACACCCGACAGAACCAGATCGGGCGGGGTGTCGGCCAGAACGTCATGCAGACCACCCAGCACGCAGTCGGCGGGCGATCCTTCGGCGGCAAAGCGACGCTCGCCCATCTTGGCGATCAGCATCGGGTGGGTGTAGCTGATGCAATGGCCCACGCCCGATTGCTCGAAGGCGGGGGCGACGGTCCAGACCTCGCCATCGGGGCCTGCAAGATCGGCGGCGATCGCCTCGAGCGTTTTCAACCCCGGAGCGTTGATCCCGTCGTCATTGGTGATGAGTATGCGCATCGGTCCCGCCCTTTTGTTTCGCCCCTCTCTAGGCGAGGGGCGGGGGCAGGGCAAGTTGGACCGGCCCCAAGGTCACAGCCCGTTGGGCTTGCGTGCCAGATAGCCACAGCTTTTGCCCCGGCCGGGGTCTTTTTTCTGTGCACAGCACAGGATGTCGACAAACCCGACCCGATCCAGCAGCTCGGTCACGCCGTTTTCGCACAGCACCGGTTTGCCCAACCGGCGCTGCAGCAGCGCGCCGCTCCAGCGCGGGCGCGACATCACGAACAGAGCCACACCGCCGGGCTTGAGCCGATCAAACAGCCACGCCAAAGCCGACTGCGGATCGGATCGCGGGTCAATCGCATGGGCGCAGAGCACCCGATCATACAGCGCGCCATCCAGATCGGCCTGACCCAGCGTGCCGGGGATCACGGTCACATCGGCGCTGTTGGCGCTGTCGGTGGGGGCGTGCGGGCACAGCAGATCGACCCGACAGGGCTTATCGGTGCCATCGGTCAGGGCGCGCCGCAGGGTTGCATCCCCCAGATCGAGCACGCGCACAGGCGCGGTGATCGGGGCATAATCCTGCGCCGCCCGCGCCAGCCGCTGGCAGAACCGGTCGCTCAACGGCTGTATCTGGGCCTCTGCCCTCGCATCGGCCGTCAGGCGGGTGGATATGGTCGAAGTCTGCGCCATGCCCAAAAGCTAGCCAAGGGGCGCGGCGCATGCAATCATTCTTGGACGATCAGCGGCAAAAGGCGTGTGGCCTCGTCTGCGGGTGCTGTCAGATTGGCCCGGTCTTCGCCCGGAAAGAACCGCGCGCGGGTGCCGGTGGGCATGGGCTGCGGTGCCAGGATCTGGACCTTGGGGCCGGTGCGCGCGGTTTCGGCGGCCCAGCTTTGCGCCAGCGCGATCTGTGCAGCCTTGGTCGCGCCATAGCTGCCAAAGAACTTTTCGCCCGCGCGCGGGTCATCAAAGAACACCGCGCGGCCCGTATCCCCCAGCAGCGGCGCCACATAGGTGATCAGCCGCATGGTGCCGGTGACATTGATGCTTTCGGATTTGGTCCAGTCCTTCATGTCGATGAAGGGCGCGGGCGTCAGAGGTGCGGCATGCACGGCGGCATGCACCCACAGATCCAGCTTGCCCCAGCGGTCATAGATGCCACGGCACAGCGTGGCCATCGCGCCTTCGTTGGCGATGTCCATGGGGGCCAGCGTGGCGCTGCCGCCACGGGCGCGGATACGGTCGTCAAGCTCTTCAAGGGCGCCGGTGGTGCGGGCCACCGCCACCACGTGATGGGTTTCACCAAGGCGTTCGGCCAGCGCGGCCCCAAGGCCCCGCGAAGCACCGGTCACAAGGACTACTTTTTCCGATTGGGTCATGGCTCTGGGATTTCATTCTTTTTGCGTCAGGACAAGCGTGCTTCCTTGACAATTTGCAGCCGCAGCGAAAAAACTGCGCGAAACGCAAGGAGAGAGATTTTATGGCACACCAAACGGTTCTGGGCAAAGCGATCATCAGCTCGGATTCATTCATCTGGAAAGCCGCCCTGGTGCTGGGCGGGTCGCTGTTCATTGCCGCCGCCGCTCAGGTGAGCGTGCCGATGATCCCGGTTCCGATGACCCTGCAGACGCTGGCGATCCTGATTGTCGGCCTGACCTTCGGATCGCGCCTGGGCGCGGCGACCCTGCTGGCCTATCTGGGCGAAGGCGCCATGGGTCTGCCCGTTTTTGCCAATGGCGGGTCGAGCCTGGCGCTGGTTGGTCCCACCGCAGGCTTCCTGCTGGGCTTTGTGGGCATGGCATGGCTGGCCGGTCTGGCCGTTGAAAAGGGTCTGGCACGCGGCGTCGTGTCGACTGCGCTGAGCTGCATCGCGATCTCGGCCCTGCTTTACGTGCCCGGCGTTGCCTGGCCGATGGCTGTGGCTGGCCTTTTCGGTTTTGAAGGCAGCTGGGTCGGTTCGTCGGCCGACGTGATCTGGACCTACTGGGTCAGCCCCTTCCTGCTGGGCGACGCCATCAAGGCCTGCATCGCGGCTCTGGTCGTGGGCGGTGGCTGGGCCGCGCTGAAGGCGCGCCGCGGCTGATCGGTGTGACCGTATCACCTGACATTTTCAAAGGGCGCCCATGGCGCCCTTTTTTCTTGGGACTTGGTTGGGCCTTTGCTCTGGCGCTGCTGACGGCGGTCTGGGGCACGGGCGCGCGGGCGCAGATGCTGGACATGTCGGCCATCTGCGCGCTTGGCCCGACCCCGTCCCAAGGCTGTGACGCCATCCGCGCGCGCAAGGTGCTGGATGCCGCCGCACCGCCCTGGCGCGCCATTGGCCGGGTGAATTTTGCCAGCACCGACATCCGCACCCATTGCACCGGAACGCTGGTGGCCGATCGCATCGTGCTGACGGCGGCGCATTGTCTTTACAATGGCGCGCGCCGGCGCTGGATCCCGGCCAGCAGCCTTCGGTTTGTGGCCGGCTATCAACGCGGAGACTATGCGGCCGTGTCGCCGGTGGTGGATTATGTCCTGGCCGAAGGGATCGACCCCACCCGGCCCGCGCAGCGCCTGACCGTGGCCCGCGACTGGGCGCTGTTGGTGCTGCGCGATCCCATCGGGGCAGATCTGTCCCCGCTGCCGCTGGCGAAGCCGGGGCAGGGGGGGGATGCGATGATCGCAGGCTATCCCGGCCTGCGCCCGCATGTGCTGTCGCTTGACCGCAGCTGCGGCGCGATCGGGGTCAGCGACGAGGGGGTTCTGCGCCAGTCCTGCAAGGTGATGAAGGGCGATTCCGGTGCGCCGCTGATGCTGGACACCGATGCGGGGCCCGTGGTGGCCGGGATCCTGTCGGCAGTGCAGGTCACCGCCCAAGGCCCGCGCAGCCTGATCGTGCCGGTGGCGTCGGTGCGGCCGACGCTCAGCCGTCTTCTGGATCTTCTGGGGGATCGCTAGGGGCGGCATGCAGCGCTGCAAGGGCGGTTTCGCACATCCCATAGGCCAGCCACTGACAATCGCAACAGATCTGTGACAGCGCGCCGGGCGGGACATGGGCGCGGATACGCTCCTGCGCGTCGCCCCAGGTCAGCTGTTCACCGGGTATCAGCCGAAGCGCCGCGGCGTGCCGGGCGTCCAGCGCGCTGATCTTGGCCTGGCTTTCGCAAAGCTGACCGCGCCGATGCGGGCAGGGGGTGCAGATGTCGTCGGTGGCACCGGTAACTTCGATCAGTTCAGACGCGCCCGAAGGCGCGCGCAACCGGTCCACGACGATCCGGGTCATGTTGGCGGTAAAGGCATCGGAATAGCCTTTGCCCTGAAAGCCGATGGCGCACAGGAAATGGTGTGGCCGAAAACGAATAGGGGATTGTGTCACGGTTTGTCGGTCAATTGATCAGCGGCAAACGTCGGGTGCTGCCGTTCTTTTCCAGAAGAACGCCATCGCGATCCACGCCCGCCACGCGTTCGCCGCCGCGCAGCCGATCCCCACGCGCAATCCGCTTTACCCGTCCCGAGGGCAGGCGGATCATCGCCTTAAGGTTTTCATCAGATCCGAATACGCCCAGCAAAATCGTGCTGTTTGTATTCGCTATGCCGTTTTTCGTCGCTTTACGGGCGACATTCTGCGGCGTCGAAGTTTCTGCCATCGTCTTCCTGCATCCCGGTTGTCCGTGAGTGGTGATCTCGCCGGGTAGGTGTTGAGTCTGTCAGTGTTAAAGTTACGGACCCCCATCCGCGCCTAAACGCTGAACAAGAGTTAGATCGTGTTTTCCGAGACTTCAATCGGTTCACGTATCAGAGGTCATTTAATAGGCGGATCCGCGCCGACCGGGCGAAGATCCGCAATCAACTCGTCTGGCGATTGATCTTATTCCGCCGCTTTCATTTGAAAGCCTTCTGCCAGCATGTCGGCAGGTTCCACCGGGTATTCCCCTGAAAAACACGCATCGCAATATTGCGGACAGCCATTGTCGCGGCCATCTTCGGCCCCAACCGCACGATAAAGCCCGTCAAGCGAGATAAACTTGAGGCTGTCTACCGACAGGTGCTTGCGCATTTCCTCTTCGTCCATGGTGGCGGCCAGCAGCTTTTCGCGGTCGGGCGTGTCGACCCCATAGAAACAGGGCCAGGCCGTGGGCGGGCTGGCAATGCGGAAATGCACTTCGCTTGCGCCGGCATCCAGCACCATTTCCTTGATCTTGCGGCTGGTGGTGCCGCGCACCACGGAATCGTCCACCAGAATGACCCGCTTGCCCCGGATCAGGGCGCGGTTGACATTCAGCTTCAGCCGCACGCCCATATTGCGGATCTGTTCGGTGGGCTCGATAAAGGTGCGGCCCATATACTGGTTGCGCACGATGCCCATGCCAAACGGAATGCCCGATTGCAGCGCATAGCCGATCGCCGCAGGCGTACCGCTGTCGGGGACGGGGCAAACCAGATCGGCTTCGACCGGGCTTTCCTTGGCCAGCTCACGGCCGATAGCCTCGCGTGTTTCATAAACGCTGGCCCCGCCCAGAATGCTGTCGGGGCGGCTGAAATACACATGTTCGAAGATGCAGAATTTCGACGGCTGCGGGCGGAACGGGAAATGGCTCTGGACCCCGCCTTTTTCGGTGATCACCACCATTTCGCCCGGCTCGATTTCGCGCACGAACTCGGCCCCGATGATATCAAGTGCGCAGGTCTCAGAGCTCAGACACCAGCCTTCGCCGATACGGCCCAGAACCAGCGGACGCACGCCGCGCGCATCACGCACACCAATCAGCTTGGTGCGGGTCATCGCCACCACCGAAAACGCCCCTTCCACACGGCGCAGCGCGTCTTCCATCCGTTCCGGAATGGTGCGCTGCAGCGACCGGGCCATCAGGTGGATGATGCATTCGCTGTCGGATGAGCTTTGAAAGATCGAGCCACGCTCGATCAGTTCGCGCCGCAGGGCATTGGCATTGGTGATGTTGCCGTTATGGGCAATCGCCGCGCCACCCATGGAAAATTCACCAAAAAAGGGCTGCACGTCGCGGATCGCGGTCTGGCCTTTGCTGCCGGCCGTGGAATAGCGCACATGGCCGATGGCCAGCTGCCCCGGCAGGGTCTTCATCAGCGATTGTTCGGTGAAGTTGTCGCGCACATAGCCAAAGCGGCGGGCACTGTTAAAGCCATGCACGGGATCATGCGACACGATCCCCCCGGCTTCCTGCCCGCGATGCTGCAACGCGTGCAGGCCAAGGGCGACAAAATTGGCAGCGTCCTGCACGCCGACAACGCCGAACACGCCGCATTCTTCGCGCAGCTTGTCATCATCGAACGGGTGGGCAGGTGGCATGAACAAGTCGGTCAAGGTCGACTCCGAATCCGGTTCTTGGGTCGAGACCTGACATAGTGTCTTGCGCGCGCTCTGTCACGAAAGGATCACAATTTATCCCGGTCAGCCCGCGCGCGCTTTGACGCGGCGCCGATGAATTGCCTGTGTGCCTGCGCCTTATGCGCCGCTGCAGCTGCTCACAAGGGCTTCATAACGTTGCGTGACCCAGGCCAGCGCCGATTGCGGGGCTTCGTCTTCGATCTGCCCGGTCAGCCGTTCGAACACCTGAACCGAGCGGCTCTGATCGACGATCGTATAGCTCTGATCGGTCAGCACCGCGTCATAGACAAAGAACGCAATCGCCACCAGCAGCACGCCGCGCGCCACCCCGAACAGGAACCCCAGCCCCTGATCCAGCCCGCCCAGGATCGACCGGTGCACCAGCGTCGAAAAGAGCGGCGTAAAGAACGACACCACGATCAGCGCCAGCGCAAAGACGGCCGCAAAAGCCGCAATCACCGACAATTCACAGCTGTCGGCCAGCACGTCGCCAACCACCGGGATCTCGCGGATCAGCGGTTCGACCGTGGGCGCAAAGATGAACCCCAGGATGGCCGCGCCGATCCAGCCGGCAATGGCCATGGCCTCGCGCACGAAGCCGCGCGAATAGGCCAGCAGCGCAGACAGGACGATAACGATGGCCACGATGCCGTCGATGATGGTGAAACCTTCCATGGTGCTCTGCCTTGCCTGTTGTGTCCGGGGCGCCTAGCCCGCGCCAAATGTTTCGCCCACAAACCCGACCAGATCAACGGCACGCGTCACGGACATGCCCGGCGCTGTGCCGGATTTGCCACCTGCGGGGGCGATGGCGGCGGTAAAACCAAGTTTTTGTGCCTCTTTCAACCGGTTTTCGGTCTGTGGCGCGGGGCGCAGGGCGCCCGACAGGCTGATCTCGCCGAAAATCACGGTGTCGGCGGGCAGGGCGGCATCTTCGCGCGCGCTCAGCAGCGCGGCGGCCACGGCCAGATCGGCCGCCGGTTCGCCCACTTTCAGCCCGCCTGCCACATTCAGATAGACATCAAGCCCGGTAAAGGGGATGCCGCAGCGCGCCTCAAGCACCGCAAGGATCATCGCCAGGCGGCTGCCATCCCAGCCCACCACGGTCCGGCGCGGCTGCGAATGCGGGGTGGGGGCCACCAGCGCCTGAAATTCCACCAGCACTGGCCGCGTCCCTTCGATCCCGGCAAAGACCGCCGATCCCGGGCTCGGGCTGCCGCGTTCGCTGAGAAACAAGGCCGACGGGTTCGCCACCTCAGCCAGGCCCCGCCCGGTCATCTCGAAAACGCCGATCTCGTCGGCCGGGCCAAAGCGGTTCTTGACCGCCCGCAGGATCCGGAACTGGTGGCCGCGTTCGCCTTCGAAATACAGCACGGTGTCGACCATGTGCTCGACCACGCGGGGGCCTGCGATCTGACCTTCCTTGGTGACATGGCCGACCATGATCACCGAAATCCCCTTGCGCTTGGCAAAGCTGGTCAGCTCATGGGCCGCCGCGCGCACCTGGCTGACGCTGCCGGGGGCGCTGTCGACACTGTCCGACCACATGGTCTGGATCGAATCGATGATCACAAGCGCCGGGCGTTCCGACTCCAGCGTCGTCAGGATGTCGCGCAGATTGGTCTCGGCCCCCAGCTGCACCGGCGCCTCGCCCAGGCCCAGACGCTGGGCCCGCATGCGCACCTGCGCGCTGGCCTCTTCGCCCGAAATATAGATCACCTTCAGACCCGCCCCGGCAAAGCGTGCGGCCGCCTGCAACAGCAAGGTCGATTTGCCGATCCCCGGATCGCCCCCCACCAGCAGCGCCGAGGCCGGAACCAGCCCGCCACCCAGCACCCGGTCAAGCTCGTCCATCCCGCTCAGCGTGCGTGGGGGCGGTGCCTCCTGCGTCGCCAGATCGCTCAGCGGCACGGTGCGTCCGCGCCGCCCGCCCAGGGATTTACTGCCCGGACCAGCAGCCAACCCGGTATCTTCACTGATCGTGTTCCATTCGCCACAGCCCTCGCAGCGCCCCGACCATTTGGAAAAGGATGCGCCACAGGCCGAGCAGGAAAATGCCTGTCCCTTTGCCATGCGCCGGTCATGCCCCAGACCGGCCCGCCCGTCAAACAGACAGCTCCGGCACCGACCTTGAAAAAAGCGCCACCCGCCCCTTCTTTGTGGCCCGAAATACCTCGGGGGTGCGGGGGCAGAGCCCCCGCCCGTTACCCCGCCATGCGCCGTTCGGTCAGATATCCCAACACGATCGACCCCAGTACACAGCCCGCAAACAGATAGAGCCCCCAGGCGGTCTCGACCCGCCCCATCCCGATCCCCTTGGCAACCGTGATGTAGATCGCGATCAGAAACAGATCGGCCATGGCCAAGCGGCCGATCCCTTCCAGCACGCGCCAGCCGCCCGGCCGGATCCGCCCGAATTGCAGCCCCAGCATCCACAGCATCTTGGCCATGGGCGCCAGCAGCGCAAACACCGCCACCAGCAGCGCCAGAAACCGGTCACTGTCCCAAAGCGCCAGGATCCCGCTCAGAATGCTGATATCCGACAGACCAAACAGCGGCAAGAGCCCCGCCCGCAGCAGCGGCGCCGCCCAGGCCACCGGGTACAGCGCCAAAACCGCCAGCGTCGCCGCCCGCAGCCAGATCATCGCACCGCTTCGATGGGCCCGTCGGCGCGGCCATGGATGAACTGATCCACATAGGGATCATGCGCCCCGTCCATGTCGGCCACCGGGCCGGTCCACTGGATCACCCCGTCATGCAGCATCGCCACGTGATCGGCGATCGCGCGTACTGACGACATGTCATGGGTGATGGTCATGGCTGTTGCGCCCATTTCCACCACGATCTCGCGGATCAGGTCGTTGATCACGCCCGCCATGATCGGATCAAGCCCGGTGGTCGGTTCGTCGAAAAAGATGATCTCGGGGTCGGCGGCAATGGCGCGCGCCAGCCCCACGCGTTTCTGCATCCCCCCCGACAGCTCGGCCGGAAAGCGATCGGCCACATCCGGCTTCAGCCCGACGCGGCGCAGCTTGTCGACGGCGATCTCACGCGCTTCGTCGGCGGGGCGCTTGAGCGATCCGCGCAGCAGGCGAAAGGCCACGTTCTGCCAGACCGGCAGGCTGTCAAACAGGGCCGCCCCCTGAAACAGCATGCCAAAGCGGGCCAGAAACGCATCGCGGTCGCCCCCGCCCACCGGGGTGCCATCGACCTCGATCCGCCCGGCATCAGGCTCGATCAGCCCCAGCACACATTTCAGCGTCACCGATTTGCCGGTGCCCGACCCGCCGATGATCACCATGGACGACCCGCGCGCCACATCCAGCGTCAGCCCGCGCAGCACGCGGTTCTGGCCAAAGGCCTTGTGAACATTGTCCATGCGGATCATAGCGTAAAGAACACTCCGGTCAGAACAAAGTTGGCCGCCAGGATCAGCACGGCGGCGGCTTCGACGCTGGTCTTGGTGGCACGGCCCACACCCTGCGCGCCGCGCCCCGAATGCATGCCGAAATAACACCCCATCACCGATGCGACAAAACCAAAGGCTGCGCCCTTGGCCAGGCTCGATATGATGTCGTGCAGCTCAAGGAAATTCACCGTGTTCTGCAGATAGGCCGCCGCGTTGAAGCCCAGCGTGCGCACCGCCACCGTATAGCCGCCCGCAATGCCGATGATGTCACCGATCCCCACCAGCAGGGGGACGGTGATCAGCCCCGCCAGCACGCGCGGCGCCACCAGGTATTTCATCGGATGGGTGGACAGGGTGACCAGCGCGTCGATCTGCTCGGTCACTTTCATGGTCGCGATTTCGGCGGCGATCGACGACGTCACCCGCGCCGCGATCATCAGCCCCACCAGAACCGGGCCCAGTTCGCGCACCATGCCGATGGCCACGATCTGCGGCACCACCGCTTCGGCGTTGAAACGCGCGCCGCCCGCATAGATCTGCAGCGCCAGCGCGCCGCCGGTGAAGATCGCCGTCAGCGCCACCACCGGCAGCGACAGCCAGCCTACATTCAGCAGGGCCGCGCCAATTTCGCGCGGGTAAAGCGGCGGGCGCAGGATGTGGCTCAGGGCCGACAGCGCAAAGATCACGATCCGCCCAAGCGCCGCCAGCGCGGTCAGCACCGACCGGCCCAGCCCCCCCAGAAGGTCGGCAAGGATCATCCGATATAGCTCCGGCCATAGCGCTGACCCAGACCGGTCAGCACCTCGTATCCGATGGTGCCGATGGCATCGGCCAGCTGGTCGACCCCCTGGGCGGGGCCCAGCAGGCTCAGCACTGCCGGGTCATGGCCGAGGTCGGTGACATCGACGGTGATCAGATCCATCGACACCCGGCCCACGATGTGGCAGGGGGTGTCTTCGGCAAAGACTTCGCGCACGGCACCTGCGGCGCGGTGGATGCCATCGGCATAGCCCGCTGCCACCGTGGCCAGCCGGGTGGGCCGTTCCGCCGTCCAGCTGTTGCCATAGCCGGCGGTTTCACCGGGGGCGAGATCGCGGATCTGGATCACCGGCAGATCCAGCTGCACCACGGGCTGTGCCTCTTCAAAGGGCATCCCGCCATAAAGCCCGATGCCGGGCCGGGTCAGATCGAAATGGAATTCAGGCCCCAGCAGCAGCCCACCCGTCGCCGACAGCGACCGCGGCACCGTCAGCCCGTCGGTCATCTGGCGAAAGGTTTCCAGCTGGTAGCGGTTCATCGGGTCTTCGGGATCGTCGGCGCAGGCGAGATGCGACATCACCAGAACCGGGCGTTCGCCCAGCACCAGATCGCGCAGCGCGGCCCATTCGCCGGGCTCCATCCCCAGCCGGTTCATGCCGCTGTCAAGCTGCACGCCAAAGGGGGCGCCGGGCAGGGCTTCGAACTGGCGCAGCAGCTGATCGGCGGAATTGATCATCGGCACCAGCGCGTGATCGCGGATCAGATCGCTGTCGCCCTCCATGTGGCCGGAAAACACGGCAATTTCAGGGCCGGGGCCAAGGGCGTCGCGCACCTTGGCGCCTTCTTCGGCGGCGGCCACAAAGAACCGGCGCGCACCGGCATCCGCCAGGGCGCGGGCCACCCGGTCGGATCCCAGCCCATAGCCGTCGGCTTTGACGACAGCGGCGGTTTCCACGGATGTCAGGGCGTCAAGCTGGCGCCAGTTGTCGGCAACAGCAGAGAGGTCGATTGTCAGATGCGCGGTGCTCATGCGCTGTTCATGACAGGCTGACACGCAGGGTCAAGCCGTCACGGGATCACATGTCGCGCTCGTCACCCTGTTGCCAGGGTTTGGCAAGGTTGCCAAAGCGGGTAAAGCGGCCCTCAAAGCTCAGATCCACGGTGCCGATGGGGCCGTGACGCTGCTTGCCGATGATCACCTCGGCCCGGCCATGCAGCCGTTCCATGCGCTCTTGCCAGGATGCCATTTCTTCAAGCCGGTCATCGGATGGCTTTTCGCGTTCGGCGTAATATTCTTCGCGGAACACGAACATCACCACATCGGCATCCTGTTCGATCGACCCCGATTCCCGCAGATCGCTGAGCTGCGGGCGCTTGTCGTCGCGCGATTCGACCTGACGGCTAAGCTGCGACAGCGCGATCACGGGGATGTTGAGCTCTTTGGCGATGGCCTTCATGCCCATGGTGATTTCGGAAATCTCGTTCACCCGGCTGTCGCCCAGCGATCCCGACCCCCGGCACAGCTGCAGATAGTCGATCACCAGAAGATCGAGCCCATGCGTTCGCTTCAGCCGCCGCGCCCGCGCGGCCAGCTGCGCAATCGGCAGGGCGGGGGTGTCGTCAATGAACAGCGGACAGGCCTCGAGCGCCTTGGCCGCGTCGACAAAGCGGCGGAATTCGGCCTCGGTCATGTCGCCGCGCCGGATCTGTTCGGACGGCACCTCGGACGCTTCGGACAGGATCCGCGCGGCCAGCTGTTCGGCGCTCATCTCAAGCGAATAGAACCCCACGACGCCGCCATCCACCGCGCCTTCCTGGCCATCAGGGCGCAGCCCGCGCCGATAGGCCTTGGCCACGTTGAACGCGATATTGGTTGCCAGCGACGTTTTGCCCATGGACGGCCGCCCGGCCAGAATAAGCAGGTCCGACGGGTGCAGCCCGCCCAGCTTCTTGTCGAGATCGGTCAGCCCGGTGGAGATCCCCGACAGGTCGCCATCGCGCATAAAGGCCGCATTGGCCGAATTCACCGCCTCGGTCACCGCCGACAGAAAGCTCTGGAACCCGCTTTCGGATTTGCCTTCTTCCGACAGGTTGTAGAGCGCCTGCTCGGCTTCGACGATCTGTTCCTTGGGTTCGCTTTCCACGGCCATGCGCGTGGCTTTTTCGCTGATGTCACGGCCGATGCCGATCAATTCGCGGCGGATCGCGAAATCATAGATCATCTGCGCATAGTCGCGCACCGCAAAGGCGCTGATCGAACTGCCTGCAAGCCGCGCCAGATAGGCCGGCCCGCCCAGATCCTTGAGCGCCTCGTCATCGTTGAAATAGGGTTTGAGTGTGACCGGCGATGCCAACTGGTTCTTTGCAATCCGGCTGGCGGCGACCTCGTAGATGCGCTGATGCACCGGGTCATAGAAATGCCTGGCCGTAATGATGCTGGCCACCCGGTCATAGACATCATTATTGGTCAGGATCGCCCCCAGAAGCTGCTGTTCGGCTTCGACCGAATGCGGCAGCGGATCGCCGGTCTCGGGCGCTTGTGCGCTCTGCTCGATATTCGAAAGCTGGTTCATGATCTGCTCTGCTGATGCGGCCATGTTCTACCCCGCCAAGCCGCCCCGGATCCACTTGTATAAACCTGTGGATCATTTGCGGGCAAAGACGGGATAAGCCTGTGGATGGGCTGTGCCTTCTTTTGGCGCAGCATACATGCTGTGGTGCAAAAGGCAAAGCCCCACCGTATCTGGTGGGGCTTGTCCGATTCGGGCCCGGTCTATCCCCAGGCAGGCTTAACGCCGGGTCATGTGGATTTATGGGCGTCCTGCCAGGCGCGCGGGTCGTTCAGGAACGCTTCGACCCCGGTCAGGGTTTCGGCGTCAAAGGCACCCGACGCCTTGGCCGCATCCAGCACATCCCACCAGGTGCACAGGTGGTGCAGCGTCACCCCGTGATCGCCAAGCCGCTGCTCGGTCTCGGGGAAAATCCCGTAATAGAAGATCACGGCGGTATGCGCGCAGCTTGCTCCGGTGTCGCGGATCGCGTCCACAAAGCTCAGCTTGGATCCGCCATCGGTGGTCAGATCCTCGACCAGCAGCACCCGCTGGCCTTCGGTCATCGCGCCTTCGATGCGGGCGTTGCGGCCATAGCCTTTGGGCTTTTTACGCACGTAAGTCATCGGCAGCGCCATGCGCTCGGCGACCAGCGCGGCAAAGGGGATGCCCGCGGTTTCGCCGCCCGCGATGTTGTCGAACGCCTCGAACCCGGCATTGCGCATCACCGTCACGGTCAGAAAATCCATGAGCGTGGAGCGGATGCGCGGATACGAGATCAGCTTGCGGCAGTCGATATAAGTGGGCGAGGGCAGGCCGCTGGCCAGCGTAAAGGGCTCGCGCGCGTTCAGATGCACCGCACCGATTTCCAGCAGCATATTGGCGCTGAGACGGGCGATTTCCTGGGGCGAAGGGAAAGAGCTGGGGATCATCTTGATACCTTTCTGGGTCGGTCTCAGGCGACGCGCCAATGCAGCGCCATGCCGGGGTCGAACACGGTGACCGGACCATCGCCGGACGCGATCTTGTCGGGATAGGTCACCGCATCGCCCTTGGTCAGGGTGATCGTGTCGCCATTGCGGGGCAGGCCGTAATAGTCGGGGCCATGCAGGGATGTGAACCCTTCCAGCCGGTCAAGCGCGCCTTCACGGTCGAACACCTCGGCCAGGATCGACATGGTGTTGGTGGCGGTGAAACAGCCCGCGCAGCCGCAGCCGGTTTCCTTGGCCGCGTCCACATGCGGGGCGCTGTCGGTGCCCAGAAAGAACCGCGCATCGCCCGATGTGGCCGCATCGACCAGCGCAAGGCGGTGGCTTTCACGCTTGGCCACGGGCAGGCAGTAGTAATGCGGCCGGATCCCGCCCACCAGGATGTTGTTGCGGTTGATCACCAGGTGATGGGTGGTGATGGTGGCGGCCAGGTTGCGTTCGGCGGCGCGCACGTAGTCCACCGCGCTGGAGGTGGTGATATGCTCCATCACCATGCGCAGCCCCGGCACGTCGCGGCGCAGCGGATCCAGCACGCGGTCGATGAACACGGCTTCGCGGTCGAAAATGTCGATCTCGTGATCGGTGACCTCGCCGTGCATGCACAGGGTCAGGCCGATCTCGGCCATGCGTTCCAGCACGCCGCGCACCTTGTCGAAATCGCGCACGCCGCTGGCGGAATTGGTGGTGGCCCCGGCCGGGTACAGCTTGACCGCCTTGACCAGCCCGCTGGCATGGGCGGCGGCCACGTCATCGGGATCGGTGTCTTCGGTCAGGTACAGCGTCATCAGCGGCTCGAACGCCATGCCATCGGGCAGCGCGGCCAGGATCCTGTCGCGATAGGCGGCGGCCTGGGCACCGGTCACCACGGGCGGGACGAGATTCGGCATCACGATCGCGCGGGCAAAATGGCGGGCGGTTTCGGGCAGGACAGCCTGCAACACTGCGCCATCGCGCAGGTGCAGGTGCCAGTCATCTGGTCGGGTCAGGGTGATCGAGGTGCTCATGCCCCCCGATTACACAGGCTTTCCCCCCAAGCCAATGGGGCGAGACGATTTGCGCGCTTCACGCCGCCGCTTTGCCGCCGCAGGCTGGCCCTGTTCCTTCATTTCAAACCAAGACCGCGCCCACGACCATGCCCTGGACCCTGAATGTTTCCCATCGCTACCCTGTTTCTGCCGATGCGCTGTTTCAGGCGGTGGCGGATCTGGATCAGCTTGATCATGTCAACCGACCCCTTCTGCAGTTCGACCATCTGCCATCGGGCCCCGTGCGGCGCGGGCAGGTGATCGAGGTCGCAGTGTCCCTGTTCGGGCTGTTCCCCGGTGCGCCCTACCGGATGCGGATCAGCGAATGCGATGCGCAGACGCGGGTGATCTCGACGGTCGAAGAGGGGTTTGGCGTCTCGCGCGTGGATCACCGGATCGAGGTGCAGCCCGCAGGCGCGGGCGCAGAGCTGATCGAACGGCTGTCCTTTGCGGCGGGCTGGCGCGGCCCGGTGATCTGGCTGTGGCTGCATGCGCTTTTTGTGGTGCGCCATTACCGGCGGCTGCGCTTTCTGCGGCGTTCGGCCTGACGGCGCATCAGCCGTCCGAACGCAGCGCGACGATGGCATGGGCGGCGCGTTCCGCATCGCTGAGCGCAAGCGTCGTGACATCTTCGTAAAGCCGGGCAAAGTCGGGCTGGCTGCGCAGCTCGTCGGCGATGCGTGCGTGCCATGCGCGCGCCTCTTCCAGGATTGTGGCCAGGGGCGCATCTGCAAGCAGATCGTCCAGCGCCGCGCGCAGACGGGCCCGCCCGCGCCGGATCGACTGTTCGGGCTGACTGGTCCAGTCATTGCGGATCCAGTAGGCAAGGCCGATCTGCCGGTTGACATGCAACGCCCGCCCGCGCCGCCGCTTGACCAGAAACGCATGTGCCCCCCGCAGCGGATAGTGGTTGAGCTGCACCAGATCATAGCCCACCGTCGCCTGCGTGCTGCGCCAGCCGCCCGCGCGCAGCGCCTGCGTCACATCGCGGCCCGACCCGTTCACCCATCGCACCCCGTCAGCGCGGGCCGGGTCAAACCGCGTCGGCCGGTGACAGCCCAGACGCGCATAGGCCGGGCCATCGCGAAACAGTGTCTTGAACCCCCATGCCGTATGCGGCTTTGGGCAATGGGCGGGGGCACAGCGGGTCAGGCGCTCGGTCACCAGATCGGGGCCAAGATCGCGCAGCCCGCCCGCCCCGAACAGCCGCCAGGTCATCGCAATATGGCTCGCCCCCGGCAGCGCCGCGATCAGATCGGCCAGATGACCCTGACCGGCGCGAATGTTGATGAATTCGTCCACATCAATATGGGCAATCCAGCTGGCACCCGCGATGGCGGGATCGCGGCGCGCGCGGCGCAGCGCCCAGGTCTGCGGGGATTGGCCCTGCCAGTCGTCATTGTGCCGGTGGACGACCAGCCCCAGCTGCTGCAACCGGTCGAGCATCCGGTCCGTCCCATCCGAACAGCTGTTGGAATAGATCACGATCCGGTCGAACCCGATGGCGCGGTGATGGGCCAGCCATTCGGGCAGATAGGGGGCTTCGTCCTTGACGCAGGCCACCAGCGTCGCGCCGGGCACCGGCGGGGTGGGCGTGGGCGACAGGGCTGGGGGGACGGCAGCGGCATCGCCTGTCACCGGCACGATGCGTGGGCCCAGATCGGATCCCGCCAGCCGGGCGGCGAGTTCGGCCATTTCGGCGTTCAGGATCCGTCGGGCAGACGGCGACAACGCAGGCGGATGCGCCTGATCCAGTGCGGATTTTCGCCTGGCAAACTGCGTGCGGCTGGCGCGCTCGATGCGGGGGCGCGCTGCGGCAAGGTATTGCGTTGGCCGGTATCCGGGGCCGGGATCCGGCTCATCCCAGCTGTCGGGCTTGCGGGTCCGGGCCGGGGGGCCGGGCCAGTCGAACCCCGCATGAGCCCGCGCCAGCGCGTGCAGATCGCGGTCGAAATGACGATCGAGTGCGACCAGATCCGAGGCATCCACGGCTGGCCCATCGGCCGCAACCTCGCGCAGCAGGCTGTTCCAAAGCGTGCGCGGCAGTACCCGTGTGCCGTCCGCCAGCAACCGCAGGATGTCGACATTCAGCAGCCGCTGGCGCGCCAGTGTCATGGGGGATGGCAAGGCCGGAACCAGCGGTTCGGGGTCAAAGCCGGGCAGGGGATGGGTGGGCGTCGTCACGCGCAGCGCCTCTGGCCCAAAGACCGCGCCCCATTGGCGCACCAGCCGGGCCGTGTCGATCCAGAACGGCGGGCCCTGGATTTCGCTGAAGATCCCGCGCATGGGATCGGGCGCGGGCGTCAGATCCAGCGCTGCATCCCACCAGCCGGGCGCGCCCATCAGCGCCAGATCACGGCTGAGAGGCACCTGACGCCCTTCGCTGATCTGCCAGGCATAGTGCGACAGGAGCATCTGTGACGGCGCGCGCAGCTGGATCAGCACATCCACCCGATCGGACCAGCGCGCCAGCAGCGCGCGCAGCCGCTCAAGATCCTGTCGCCGGTGCATCTGGGTGCCCAGTTGCAGCGCGCTCAGTACCATATGGTCGGGGCGGTGGCGGGTAATCTCATTGTCGATCCCGGCAATCAGCCGGTCGCGCAGTTGGGCCTGCGCGGCATAGGTGATCGCGCCGCGATTGAACCGCAAGAGATCGACGTTCCGGGGATCGCTCAGCGCCATGTAAAGCCGCGTGTGATTGCCCCGGCCGGGGCTGCGCGGGATCAGGATGCCCCGGTCACACAGCCCTGCGCGCTGCCGGTCAAGCGCCGCCTGCAGCGCCAGCGCGCCGTCGCGGTCCGGCCCGATATGCAGGGTGATGCGCATCACCCCATGGCCCGGCGGGTGGGGTTGGCATTGGCGCGCCCCCACCAGGGGATCGCGCAGCCCAGATGGCTGGCCAGACGCTCGGGCGTTCGGGGGTCATCCACCGGCAGATCCAGAAAATCGGGATCGCCCCGGAAATAGCGCGCCAGCGTGGCGTAATGCCCGTCGATCCAGCGTGTCAGCGTGGCCTGCGACCCGCCATGCCCGGCCGGCAGCCCCGGCACGTCGCGCGCGGGCAGACGGGTGGTGCCCAGATTGTTCCAGGCCCGCATCGAGGCCGCAATCGCATCGCCCCCGCGCCGGGTGGCGACCAGCTTGAGGCCCGGATGATGCTGGCGCAGCGCCTCGATCAGGGCCAGGTCGGTCTGCGGCCAAAGGCTTTTGCCGCCGCGCAGCAGGCTGATTTCGCTCAGCGCATCATGATCGGGCAGCAGCGCGCCGGGGTCGCCGCTGTCGAAATAGCCGCGATAGAGCCGCTCGGCCACAAAATCGGGGCGCCTGCGGCCTGTCGGCAGGCGGTGATCGGCCACCCGGAACCCCGCCCGCCGCAGCGCACGGGCGAGCGTCGTGGTCCCCGATTTGGGCAGGCCCAGATTGACCACGCGCACTGTCATGTGGGGTAGCCCAGTTCGGCACGCAGCTGCGCTTCGGCCACGGGATAGGGGGCGGCGGCGCGTAGCCGGGCGCGCAGATCGGCCATGTCGGGGCGCGCGCGCAGCGCGGCGATGCGGGCGCGGTGCCGGGTCAGGCAGTGGGCATGGGCTGCGGCAATGTCGGGATCGGCCAGCAGATCATCCAGCGCGTGATGCAGATCGGGCAGCAGGCGCGCGATGCTGCGGTCTTCGCAGGCGGTGTCATTGCGATCCTGCCAATAGGCCAGATCAAAGGCGCGCCCGGCGCGGTTCACATCGCCCCGGTCGACCTTGACCAGATAGCTGTCGAGCGCGCGCAGCGGATAGTGGTTCAGCGTCGCCAGTGCCCGCGCCCCGCGCGCGGGGATCTTGTGGATCCGGCGGCGATGGGCGGCATGCAGAAACGCCTCGGGCACCGGGCGGCCAGAGCCATCACACCAGCGCCCCAAGGTCGCGCCGGGCCGGGCAAAGGGGCGGTGGGCGCCAAAATAGCGCAGCGGGAAATCGCGCCGCGTCAGGGTCTTGACCTCGATCGCGGTCTGATCGGCCCAAAGGTCGGGATTATGCGTGCGGGTGAACTGCGCCGTCACCGGCAGATCGTCGAAGTGATCCACCCCGGCATTGGCAAAGTGACGAAAACTGAGGCTGATCGCCTGCGCATCGCCGCAGCTTGCGATCAGGTCGGCAAAGCGGTGGCCGGGGGCGTGGATATTGGGAAACTCATCCACATCCGCCACCCAGATCCAGTTGGCCCGCTGCACAAGCGGATGGCTCCGGGCGTGTTTCAGCGCCGCCATCTGATAGGCGCGCCCCTGCGCGGGGTTGGGCAGATGCGCCACCAGCCCGCGCGCGGCCAGCCGGTCCAGCAGCGCATCGGTCCCGTCGTCGCAGTCATTGGTATAGATGACAAACCCGTCCGCTCCGATCAGCCGGTGATAGGCGATCCATTCCAGCACAAAGGGGCCTTCGTTGCGCATGCAGGTGATCGCGGTGATGCGGGGCGTCTGGGTCATGCCCCATCCCATAGCGCAGCCCCCCTGACAAAGCGTGAACGCGTAAGACCTTAGGCGTAGGCGGTGTGCTGATCGCTTGACCTTGCCCCGCGAAGCTGCACCTTTGGGCGCCAAGAGGGGGAAGCCACATGCACATGCCAGCGTCGATTGATGAAGTTCAGGATGTTCTGGGGCAGACCGGCTATGTCTGCGGCCGGGCGCTGGCCACGGTGGTGTTTCTGTCGCTCAGGCTTGGGCGGCCGCTGTTTCTGGAAGGCGAGGCCGGCGTCGGCAAGACCGAAATCGCCAAGGCGCTCAGCCTGGCGCTTGGGCGGCGGCTGATCCGGCTGCAATGCTACGAAGGGCTTGATGCTTCGACGGCGGTCTATGAATGGAACTTTCCCGCCCAGATGGTGGCCATCCGCACCGCCGAAGCCGCAGGCGGGGCCGATCGTGGCGCGCTGCAGACCGAGCTTTTCGGCCCCGAATACCTGATCGAACGCCCGCTTCTGCAGGCCATGCGCTCCGATGAAAACGGCGCGCCGGTGCTGCTGATCGACGAGCTTGACCGCACCGATGAACCGTTCGAAGCCTTCCTGCTTGAGGCGCTCAGCGATTTTCAGGTGACCATTCCCGAACTGGGCACGATCAAGGCCGCCGAACCGCCCATCGTGATCCTGACATCCAACCGCACCCGCGAAGTGCATGATGCGCTCAAGCGGCGCTGCTTGTATCATTGGGTCGATTACCCCGATTTCCCCCGCGAGGTGGAAATCCTCAATGCGCGTGCCCCCGAAGCGTCGGCCGCGCTCAGCCGTGAAATCGTGGGCTTTGTGCAGGCGCTGCGCACCGAGGATTTGTTCAAGAAGCCGGGCGTGGCCGAAACCATCGACTGGGCCAAATGCCTGCTGGCACTGGATGTGATCAACCTCAGCCCCGAGGTGATTGCCGATACGCTGGGGGCGATCCTGAAATATCAGGACGACATCCAGCGGCTCGAAGGGTCCGAGGCCAAGCGCATTCTCGATCAGGCCAAGGCAGCGCTGGAACCGGCCTGACCCATGCCCGAATACGCCCCGATCGACATTCCCGACGATCCCAAACTGGCGCAGAACATCATCCATTTCGCGCGCGCCCTGCGCAAGGCGGGGCTGCCCATCGGGCCGGGACGGGTGATTGATGCGATCCGCGCGGTCGAAGCCGCGGGCTTTACCGAAAAGCGCGATTTCTACTGGACGCTGCATGCCTGTTTCGTGAACCGGCCCGAACACCGGGCGGTGTTCGGCCAGATCTTCCGCCTCTACTGGCGTGATCCGCGCTATCTGGAACATATGATGTCGATGCTGCTGCCCGCCATTCGCGGCGTGCAGGAAGATCGCACCGCTCAGGCCGCCGAAAAGCGCGCCGCCGAAGCGTTGCTGGACGGCGCCGAACGCGACCCGCCCCCGGACCAACCCGATGATGAAGACGGGACCGAAATCGAGATCGACGCAACCCTGACCATGTCCGCCGAAGAGCGCCTGCGCACGCTGGATTTCGAACAGATGAGCACCGATGAGATCGCCCAGGCCAAGCGCATGCTGGCGCGGCTGACCCTGCCGGTCAAACCCATCGCATCGCGGCGCATGGGGGCCAGCCTGCGTGGCCGGGTGGATCCGCGCCGCACCCTGCGCGGCGCCATGCGTCAGGGCGGCGAACTGCATGATCTGGCCCGCCACGATCACCGGCTGCGCTGGCCCAATCTGGTGACGATCTGCGATATTTCAGGCTCCATGAGCCAGTATTCCCGCCTGATCCTGCATTTTCTGCACGCGGTGTCGAATGCCAAGGGCGCGGGCTGGGCCAAGGTGCATGCCTTTACCTTTGGCACGCAGCTGACCAACATCACCCGGCATCTGGCCACCCGCGACGTGGACGCGGCGCTGGCCGCCGCCGGGGCCGAAGCGCAGGACTGGGAAGGCGGCACCCGCATCGGCCACTGCCTGCGCAGCTTCAACAAGGACTGGTCGCGCCGGGTCATGGGGCAGGGGGCGGTGGTGCTGCTGATCACCGACGGGCTTGATCGCGACGACCCCGACGCTTTGGCCCATGAAATGCAGCGCCTGCACCTGTCGGCGCGGCGGCTGATCTGGCTGAACCCGCTGCTGCGGTGGGACGGGTTTGCCCCCAAGGCGCGCGGCATCGCCGCCATGCTGCCCCATGTGGACAGTTTTCGCGCGGGCCACTCCATTGCGTCGCTCGAAGATCTGGCCCGCGTGATTTCCCAGCCGCAGGACATGGGTGAGCTGGCAAGGCTGCGTGGCCTGATATGATATGTGGACTGATAATAGGTGTGACATATTGGCCGGATGGCACTATTTCGCCTGTTTTGCGTGCATCTGATACAAATCAGGTCACGTTGCGCTTGACCGGATGATGGGTTCTGCGCATCACGCGTCCAGCTTACCGCGCGGCCCGCAGGGCGCGTGGACTGGCGTAGCAGGTCCTGCCCTGCGCCTGCCCGTCAAAGTGGTCCGGTCTGCGATGTCGCCGGACCTGGAGATGAAGGGCTTGTCCGCCCTTCATGTGGTGCCGCTTTTCGTGAGTGGTGTGGCACCAGCGGCCTGGTCACTTCCGGGACCGGGCCGCAACCGCCGCGCCGCCTCTGGCAAGGACCAAGGGGGCGCCCCATATCTTGCCCTATCCCGACACACCCAAGATCCCGCGATGCCCCGGACAGGAGAGCCCCATGGACCGTTTTGACAACAGCCCCGAAACCGCGCTGTCATGGCATCGTTCGGGCGTGGGGGCGGCGCTGGCCACGGTGGTTGAAACCTGGGGCAGCGCCCCGCGCCGGGTGGGATCGCAGCTGGCCGTGAGCGGCACGGGCGACATCCACGGCTCGGTGTCGGGGGGCTGCGTCGAAGGGGCGGTGGTGGTCGAAGCGCTCGAGGCGATTGAAGACGGCCAGCACCGGCTGTTGGAATTCGGGGTCAGCGATGATGATGCCTTTGCCGTTGGGCTGGCCTGCGGCGGCACTATCCGCGTGCTGGTGGAACCGGTGGGCGATGCGCTGCCCGAGCCGATGCTCGCCGATCTGGTTGCCGCGCGCGCCGACCGCCGGGCGCTCGCCTATGAGGTGAACCTGACCACGGGCGCCCGGCGCCTGGTTCAGGACGGCTATGCCGACCGCCTGCGCATGGACCGCTCGGGCCTGGAAGATGACGGTGACACCTTTGTGGCCGTGCACAACCCGCCGCTGCGGCTGATCGTGGTGGGGGCGGTGCATATCGCGCAGGCGCTGGTGCCGATGGCGCGGATCGCGGGCTATGATCCGGTGCTGATCGACCCGCGCGACACATTCGGATCGCAGGCGCGGTTTCCGGGCGAAACCATCCTCAATGACTGGCCGGATGAAGCGGTGGCCGCCCTTGGGCTGGACCCGCGCACCGGGGTGGTTCTGCTGACCCATGACCCCAAGCTTGATGACCCCGCGCTCGAGGCCGCATTGCGCTCGGGCTGTTTCTATATCGGTGCGCTCGGGTCCACGCGCACCCATGCCAAACGGGTGGCGCGCCTGACCGAACGCGGCTTTGACGCGGATCAGATCGCGCGCATCCATGGCCCGGTGGGGCTGAATATCGGCGCCGCCGGACCGGCGGAGATCGCCGTGTCGATCCTGGCGGAAATGACGGCCGTGCTGCGCGGGGCCACGCCATGAGGTTCGGCCCCATCCCCACCTGCGATGCTCTGGGCGCGGTGCTGGCACATTCGGTGCAGGCCGGATCGCAGCGGCTGCGCAAGGGGCAGGTGCTGAGCGCCGATCATCTGGACATGCTGGCACGCCATGACATTGACGAGGTCATCGTGGCGCAGCTTGACCCCGATGATCTGGACGAAAACGCCGCCGCCGCGCAGCTGGCCGATGCACTTGTGCCCGATCCTGCGGGGGCCGGTCTGCGCCTCAGCGCGCCCTTTACCGGGCGGGTGAACCTGATCGCGGACGGGCCCGGCGTGGTGGTGATGGACACCGATGCCATCGAACGTTTCAACCGCGTACACCCGATGATCACCCTGGCCACGGTGCCGCCCTTTCAGCAGATGGGCGCGGGCGGCATGGTGGCCACGATCAAGATCATCTCGTATGCCGTGCCCGCCAAAGAGGTTGCCCGCGCCTGCGCCACGGCGGGCGCTGCGATCCGGCTGGCCGGGCCGGTGCACCGCACCGCGTCCCTGATCTTTACCCGCATTCCCGGCGGGCCCGATGACACCAAGGCCACCGCGTCGATCACCGCCCGTGTCAATGCGCTTGGCATGGATCTGATCGAAATCGACAGCACGCCCCACGCCACCGCACCGCTGGCCGATGCGCTGTCCCGCGCGAAAGGCGAGATTGCGATGATCCTGACCGGGTCGGCCACCTCGGACATCGACGATGTGGCCCCGTCGGCGGTGCGCGCCGCGGGCGGGCAGGTGGACCGGTTCGGCATGCCGGTGGATCCCGGAAATCTGCTGTTTCTGGGTCAGCAGGGCGGGCGGCCCGTGATCGGCCTTCCGGGCTGCGCGCGGGCGCCCGCGCTCAACGGGGCGGACTGGGTGCTGTCGCGCGTGGCCTGCGGTATCCCCGTCACCGGTGCCGACATCGCGGCCATGGGGGTGGGCGGGCTGCTCAAGGAAATTCCGACGCGGCCCCAGCCCCGACAGCCCCGCAGGGGCCGCTGATCGCGGGCGGGCAACCGGGAACCTAAACCAAAGTATTGCTTTTCAGGGCACAACGCCCGTGCTTATCCTTGACCCCAGGTACCAAAATGTCTGGGAGGGACACATGACACAGGTCACCATGACCGTGAACGGCACCGAGCGATCGGGCGAGGTTGAGGGCCGCACACTCCTGTCGCAATTCCTGCGCGAAACGCTGGGGCTGACCGGCACGCATGTGGGATGCGACACGTCGCAATGCGGTGTGTGCGTTGTGCATGTGGATGGCAAGGCGGTGAAATCCTGCACCATGCTGGCTGCCGAAGCCGATGGCGCCGACGTGGCTACCATCGAAGGGCAGGCCCATGCGGATGGTACGCTCAACACCATTCAGCAGGCATTTCAGGATCATCACGGGCTGCAATGCGGGTTCTGCACGCCGGGCATGGTGATGTCGGCGGCGGCCCTGCTCAAGGACAACCCCAAACCGACCGAGGCCGAGATCCGCGACTATCTCGAAGGCAATCTGTGCCGCTGCACCGGGTACCACAACATCGTCAAGGCCATCATGGCTGCATCCGGTCAGGATGCGTCGGCTGTGGCCGCCGAATAACCACAGATCCTGCCCCATCCCGGCCTGACAGGGTGCTGCCATCGGGCGGCGCGGTCGCCGGGCATGGGCATGACATTCCAGGGAGGAGTTTCAACCATGCCGAAGGATTCAGGCATTGGCGCAAGCCCCAAGCGCCGTGAAGACGTCCGGTTCCTGACCGGAAACGGAAACTATACCGACGACATCAACATGCGTGGCCAGTCCCATGTGTTTTTCCTACGCGCCGATGTGGCCCATGCGCGGATCAACGGCATCGACAGCAGTGCGGCCGCCGCCATGCCCGGCGTGGTGCGCATCTTTACCGGCGCCGATTTTGAAGGTGTGGGCGGCATCCCCTGCGGCTGGCAGGTCACCGACCGCCATGGTGAACCGATGCAGGAACCGGCGCACCCGGTGATCGCTCAGGGCAAGATCCGCCACGTGGGCGAGATCGTCGCCGCCGTGGTCGCCGACACGCTGGATCAGGCCCGCGACGCCGCCGAGGCGATCGAGCTGGACCTTGAAGAGCTGCCCGCCCAGATCGACATGAAAGCCGCCGTCGCCGACGGTGCGCCCAAGGTGCATGACGATCTGAATTCGAACCTCTGCTATGACTGGGGCTTCGTGGAAGAAAACCGTGATGCGGTGGACGAAGCGATCCGCAACGCCGCCCATGTCACGACGCTTGAACTGGTGAACAACCGCATGGTTGCCAACCCGATGGAGCCGCGCGTGGCCATCGGCGACTACAACCGCTCGACGGATGATTCCACGCTTTATACGACCTCGCAGAACCCGCATGTGATCCGCCTGCTGATGGGCGCCTTTGTGCTGGGCATTCCCGAACACAAGCTGCGCGTGGTCGCCCCCGATGTGGGCGGTGGCTTTGGCACCAAGATCTTCCACTATGCCGAAGAGGCGTTCTGCACCTTTGCCGCCAAGGCGATCAACCGCCCCGTGAAATGGACATCGAGCCGGACCGAAGCCTTCATGTCCGACGCCCATGGCCGCGATCACGTGACCAAGATCGAACTGGCGCTGGATGCCGACAACAACTTTACGGCGGTGCGCACCGAAACCTATGCCAATATGGGCGCTTACCTGTCGACCTTTGCGCCGTCGGTGCCGACCTGGCTGCATGGCACGCTGATGGCCGGCAACTACAAGACCCCGCTGGTCTATGTGAACGTCAAGGCGGTCTTTACCAATACCGTGCCGGTGGATGCCTATCGCGGCGCGGGTCGGCCAGAGGCGACGTTCCAGTTAGAACGCGTCGTGGACAAAGCCGCGCGCGAATTGGGCATGGATCCGGCAGAGCTGCGGCGGTTGAACTTTATCAAGCCCGAACAGTTCCCCTATGACACGCCCGTTGCCGTCACCTATGACACTGGCAACTATCATGCGACGCTGGATAAGGCGCTGGAGCTGACAGATTACGCCAGCTTCGACGCCCGCGTGGCAGAGAGTAAGGCGCGTGGCAAGCTGCGTGGTTTCGGCATCGCGCATTATATCGAGGCTTGTGGTATCGCGCCCTCAAACCTCGTCGGACAACTGGGCGCGCGTGCAGGTCTGTATGAATCGGCCACCGTGCGGGTCAATGCCACCGGATCTATCGCGGTGATGACCGGCAGTCACAGCCACGGGCAGGGGCACGAAACCACCTTTGCCCAAGTGGTGGCGGATATGATCGGCATTGATGAAAGTCAGGTTGATATCGTCCACGGCGATACGGCGCGCACCCCAATGGGTATGGGCACCTACGGGTCCCGCTCTATCGCGGTGGGCGGATCGGCCATGGTGCGTGCCGCCGAAAAGGTCATCAACAAGGCCAAGAAGATCGCCGCCCACCTGATGGAGGCTGCAGATGCGGATATTGAGCTGAAGGATGGACAGTTTTCGGTCGCGGGCACGGATAAATCCGTGGCTTGGGGCGATGTCTGTCTGGCGGCCTATGTGCCGCATAACTACCCGCTGGAAGAGATTGAACCGGGGCTGGAGGAAACCGCGTTTTATGATCCGGCGAACTTCACCTATCCATCAGGCGCCTATTTCTGCGAGGTCGAGGTTGATCCCGGCACCGGCAAGGTTGAGGTCGTGGGCTTCACCGCCGCAGATGATTTTGGCAATGTCATCAATCCCATGATCGTCGAAGGTCAGGTGCATGGCGGGGTCGCCCAAGGCATTGGTCAGGCGATGCTGGAAAGCTGCGTCTATGACGAAAACGGGCAGTTGCTGAGTGGGTCTTATATGGATTACGCCATGCCGCGCGCCAGTGATCTGCCGATGTTTGAAGTGGACCACTCTTGCCAGACGCCCTGCACACATAACCCATTGGGCGTGAAGGGCTGCGGAGAAGCCGGGGCCATTGGATCACCGCCTGCACTGGTCAATGCCGTGATTGATGCCC
>JAOXSC010000101.1 GCA_025800215.1 Marinibacterium sp. | reverse complement strand
GGCTTGAAGATACCGCTCAGGTCGATGCGTTTTTCATGCGCCAACTGCCGGATGAATGCGGGCGGCGCGGCGCCCTCATGGTGCAGGTGCAATTCGATTTTCGGAAGGTCTGCGACACTCATAAAAAGCTCTTTCCCGGTCCTTGCGCCGGTACGTTCAGGTGATGGGCGATGCTGGCGGCGACGTCGGCGAAATGAACTTGGCCGAGCGGGCCTGCCCCTTTCCCCGCCACCAGGACAGGCACCTGTTCGCGCGTGTGGTCGGTGCCGATCCAACTGGGGTCATTGCCGTGATCCGCCGTCAACACCAGCATGTCATCCGGGCGCAGCTTAGGCAGGATGGCTCCGATTTCCCGGTCGAACCATTCCAGCGCACGCGCATAGCCGCTGATGTCGCGACGATGACCATAGAGGCTGTCGAACTCGACGAAATTGGCAAAACTCAGGCTGCCATCCTCGGCCTCATCCACCAGGTCGGACAGATGTCCCATCAATTCGGCGTCGGAGCCTTTGCGCAGCGTGTCGATGCCCTGCATCGAAAAGATGTCTCCGATTTTGCCAACGGCGTGCACGCGGCGGCCTGAGTCCTGAACCCAGTTCGTCAGCACCGGCGCGGGCGGCAAGATGGCAAAGTCCTTGCGGTTCGTTGTGCGGGTGAACCCCTCGTCAGGCGAGCCGACGAAGGGGCGCGCGATGACACGGCCCACTTTCATCTCATGCAAACGCGGCGCAAGGGTCTGGCACATCGCAAGCAGGTGATCGAGGCCAAAGCTGTCCTCATGCGCGGCGATCTGGAACACGCTGTCGGCGGACGTGTAGCAGATCGGCCAGCCGGTGCGCATATGCTCGGCCCCCAGCTCGGCAATGATAGAGGTGCCCGAGGCGTGGCAATTGCCCAGAATACCCCCGGTTCCCGCTGCTTGCGCTGCTGCTTGGCTCAGATCGGGAGGAAATGCGGGCTGTGTATCGGGAAAGTAGTGCCAGTCCCACGGCACCGGCAGCCCCGCCAGTTCCCAATGGCCCGAAGGCGTATCCTTGCCCGGCGATAATTCGCGCGCGCATCCTCACAGGCCGGTTGGTTGAGCCACCAGCCCCGGCGTAGCATCGTCCGAGGCCAGCCGCGTCGCGGCACCCAGACCCAGCGCATCCAGATGAGGCACTGCAAGCGGGCCGCTGCGCCCGTCCTCAGCCCGTCCCTCGGCGCAGGCTTGCGCGATATGGGCCAGTGTGTTGGCCCCGGTGTCAGGCACATCCCCGTTGAAGAACGCGCCTGCATCAAGTGCCCCGCCGATACCGACCGA
>JAOXSC010000083.1 GCA_025800215.1 Marinibacterium sp. | reverse complement strand
CGCGGGCGATCTGGAACACCTCGCGAAAGGCGGTGACCTCGTCCCTTGTGACCTGCCCGTCCGCCTTGGCCATCTTGGCCCCAAGCGCGATGACGGCAATGGTAAAGGCGACGCTGCGTTCGGGCGGCGTGCGCAGGCTCTCGAACACTTTGGTCAGGCTTTCGCCCGAGGCCAGCGCGCTGATCGCTTCGGATATGCGGGTCCAGATCGACATGGGCGCAGGTTAGCGTGCCGGGCGCGCCGTGTCAGTGGGGCCCGACAGGGTTTTCTGCATCAGCACCAGATCCAGGATGTGCCCGCCCTTGCGCCCCAGGCCCGGCAGATGGCCGGTCTGCGCGAACCCATGGGCGGCGTGAAAGGTCACCGCGCGCGGATTGGCACCGCTGATCGCCGCCACGAGGATCGAAATCCCCTGCTGTCGCGCCGCATCCTCAAGCTGTGCCAGCAGCGCCGCGCCCTGCCCCTGCCCACGCAATTCGGGCGCCAGATAGAGGCTGTGCTCGGCCACATGCGCATAGCCGGGCCCGGACCGAAAGGGACCGAAAAGAGCAAAACCCTGCACCTGTCCCCCGCAATCAAGCACCAGCATCGCCGGGCCCCGCGCATGGATCAGCGCAATGATCTCAGCCGTGGTCTTGGGCGTGCTGGTAAAGGTGATCAGGGTATCGCGGATGACGGTGTTCCAGATTGCCGCGATGGCATCGGCATCCCCGGCACGGGCGGGCCGGATCACCGCAGCACCCGCCGCCCATGCGGGGTGTCGAATTCCGCCATCAGCATCGACGCTCCGGGTTCGATCACCACACGGGGGTCGGCAAAATGCGGGGCCAGCAGCCCGGACAGATCGCCAGCGTCGGGATGCGACACAGCCAACCACCGCAATGCACAGCCGCTGGCCCGCAGCATCCCGGCCGGGTGCAGCGCCCCCTGCCACTGGATCAGGGCGGGAAACCTGTCGTCGAACGGCAGAACGCCACCCTCGGGCACCGCCATCTGCCAGCGCAGATCGCCACGCGCAAGCGCCACGGGCGCCCCGGCCCCGGACGGCAATGCGGCCAGAACGGCAGCCAGATCATCACATCGCAGGATCCAGTTGCCCAGACGCGGCGGGCCTGAAAACCCGTCAAGCCCGAACCACCGCGCCCGGCCCGGTGCGGCCGCCGCGGGATCAACCGAAATCGCCTCAAGATAGAGACCGTCCTCAAGCCCCAGAAGACGGTTATGGGTGCCGAAATGGGCGTGCTGCCCCCCGGCCTGCAGCGGCACCCCAAGGGCTGCCGCCACATGTTCACTGGCCTCGTCCAGCGTTGCGCCGGACACCGCCAGATGATCAAGCGCCAGCATCACGGCTGGCGCCCAAGGGCACGCGGGCGGGCACGCTCGCCGCAGGCGGCGGGGCCGGACAGCGGGCCCATCACGATCACGCGCGTGTCTCGCGGATCAGCCGCAGAATGTCCTGCGCGGCCTCGGGGATATTGGTGCCCGGACCAAAGATCGCCTTGACGCCGTTCTGATACAGGAACTCGTAATCCTGCTGTGGGATCACCCCACCACAGATCACGATGATGTCCTCGGCCCCTGCCGCCTTGAGCGCGCCCACCAGCTGCGGTGCCAGCGTCTTGTGCCCGGCCGCCTGCGACGAAATCCCGATGACGTGCACATCGTTGTCCACCGCATCCTGTGCGGCCTCTTCCGGCGTCTGGAACAGCGGGCCCACATCCACGTCAAAGCCGATATCAGCAAAGGCGGTGGCAATCACCTTCGCGCCCCGGTCGTGACCGTCCTGACCCATCTTGACCACCAGCATCCGCGGCCGGCGGCCTTCCTCTTCGGCAAAATCTTCGACCGATTTCTGGATCGCGGCAAAGCCTTCGTCGCCCTCATAGGCAGCGCCATAGACACCGGCCAGCGTTTTGACTTCGGCACGGTGACGGCCGAATTCCTTTTCCATTGCCATGCTGATCTCTCCTACACTGGCGCGGGCGCGGGCAGCATCCACCGCCGCTTCGAGCAGGTTGCCCCCCTCTTTGGAGCGGCGGGTCAGTTCATCCAGGGCCGCCTGACAGGCCGCTTCGTCGCGCGTGGCGCGGATCTGCTGCAAGCGTGCAATCTGCGATTCGCGCACTTTGGCGTTGTCCACCTCGAGGATGTCGATCGGGTCTTCCTTTTCCTTGCGGTACTTGTTGACGCCGACGATGACTTCTTCGCCGCGGTCGATCATGGCCTGGCGACGGGCCGCCGTTTCTTCGATCCGCAGCTTGGGCATGCCGCTGGCCACGGCCTTGGTCATGCCGCCCATCTCTTCGACTTCCTGGATGATGGCCCAGGCCTTTTCGATCAGCTCTTCGGTCAAGCTTTCGATGTAGTACGAGCCCGCCAGCGGATCGACCACCTTGGTCACGCCGGTTTCTTCCTGCAGCACCAGCTGGGTGTTGCGCGCGATGCGGGCCGAAAAATCGGTGGGCAGCGCGATGGCTTCGTCCAGCGCGTTGGTGTGCAGCGACTGGGTACCGCCCAGAACCGCGCTCATCGCCTCATAGGCGGTGCGGATCACGTTGTTATAGGGATCCTGTTCCTGCAGCGACACGCCCGAGGTCTGGCAATGCGTCCGCAGCATCTTGGACCGTTCGGATTTCGCGCCGAATTCTTCCATCACACGATACCACAGCGTGCGCGCGGCGCGCAGCTTGGCAATCTCCATGAAGAAGTTCATGCCGATGGCAAAGAAGAACGACAGCCGACCCGCGAACTTGTCCACATCCATCCCGGCATTGATCGCCGCGCGCACATATTCGCGCCCATCCGCGATGGTGTAGGCGAGCTCTTGCACGAGGTTCGCGCCCGCCTCTTGCATGTGATAGCCCGAGATCGAGATCGAGTTGAATTTCGGCATCTCGTTCGAGGTGTATTCGATGATATCCGAGATGATCCGCATCGACGGTTCGGGCGGATAGATATAGGTGTTGCGCACCATGAACTCTTTCAGAATGTCATTCTGAATGGTGCCTGACAGCAGGGATTTATCATGGCCCTGCTCTTCTCCGGCGATGATGAAATTGGCCAGGATCGGGATCACGGCGCCGTTCATCGTCATCGACACCGACACCTTGTCGAGCGGGATGCCGTCGAACAGGATCTTCATGTCCTCGACGCTGTCGATGGCCACGCCGGCCTTGCCCACGTCACCCACCACGCGTTCGTGGTCGCTGTCATAGCCCCGGTGCGTGGCCAGATCGAACGCCACCGACACGCCCTGCTGACCGGCGGCCAGGTTGCGACGGTAGAACGCGTTGGATTCTTCGGCCGTCGAAAACCCCGCATATTGCCGGATCGTCCAGGGACGCCCCGCATACATCGTCGCCTTGACCCCGCGCGTGAACGGTGCCTGACCGGGAATGGTGTCCACATGCGGGGCGCCCTCCAGATCCTCGGCGGTATAGAGCGGCTTGACCTTGATCCCCTCGAGCGTGTTCCAGGTCAGATCCTCGACCGGCTTTCCGCGCAGTTCCTTTTCGGCCAGCGCGCGCCATTCATCCGTCTTGGCTGTCATGGGAATACCCCTTTTTTCTTAGCGATTGCACGGCCTGGCGCCGCGCAGGGACTGTGGGCCGCCCCGACGGGCGACATGTCGTGGCCCGCCACACGGCCTGACCGGGGCGGGAATGAATGCAATTTGGGCTTTACCCGAAGCTTTGGCTTCGCAATGCTGGTCCCGCCGCCTATATCTGCTTGGACAGGAGGGACCATGAAACGGCTGTTACCCATTGTTCTGGCGGCATTTCTGCCATTCGGCGCCATCGCGCAAGAGGCCGATACCGCAGGTGTGATCCTGCCTGCAGGCGCGCACACACTTGACGATTTCCTATGGACGCATCGCCCGGTCATCGTCTTTGCCGACACCCCCGCCGACCCAAGGTTCGGCGAACAGATGTCGCAGCTGCAATCAGATCTTGAGGCATTGGTCGACCGTGACGTGATCGTGCTGACCGATACCGATCCATCCGCCCGATCCGCCCTGCGCCAGGAGCTGCGTCCGCGCGGCTTCCAGGTGACGCTGGTGGGCAAGGATGGCGGCGTGCTTCTGCGCAAACCCTCTCCGCAAAGCGTGCGGGAACTGTCGCGCAGCATCGACAAGCTGCCCATGCGCCAGCAGGAAGTCCGCGACAGGCGCGGCGACGGCTGAGCGCGCAGCGGCAGTGGCGCGGCGGGGGATCCCGCCGCGACAGATACCATGGTGCTGCGCGCCTGCCCTGTCATGCCGTGATCACTCGAACTCGATGATCACTTCGTCGACGGCCAGGCTGTCGCCCGGACCGGCGTTGATCTTGGCAACCACGCCTTTCTTTTCGGCGCGCAGGATGTTTTCCATCTTCATCGCCTCGATGGTGCAGAGCGCCTGACCTTCCTGAACTTCCTGACCGATCTCGACATCCAGTTTCACCACCAGACCCGGCATCGGGCAGAGCAGGAATTTCGACGTGTCGGGCGGCAGTTTTTCCGGCATCAGATCGGCCAGTTCCGCCTGACGCGGCGACCGGATCTTGACCTTGAGCTCGGCCCCGCGCGTGCGCAGACGGAAGCCGCTGGTGATCTTGTCGACCTTCAGCACCAGCGCGTCGCCATCGGTCAGAACGTTGGCCAGGCTGTCGCCGGGCGTCCAGTCCGAGCTGACGCGGATCTTCTGACCATCGGCGAATTTGACGGTCGAGCCATCCTTGTCGGCCTTGACCTTCACGTCGAACCGTTCGCCCTGCAGCGTCACGACCCAGCGTTTGCCCACCTTGCGTTCGTGGTTGTCCATCCGGCCCGACACGCGGGTGCGGCGGATTTCGGCAACCCGGTACATCGCCGCCGCGGCAGCAGCCACGCGACGCAGTTCCGCATCGGGCAGCGTCACACCTTCAAAGCCTTCGGGATATTCTTCAGCGATAAAGGCGGTGGTCATGTCACCGCTGACGAATTTCGGGTGATCCATCACGGCTGCCACAAAGGGCAGGTTGTGGCCAATGCCTTCCACTTCGAACCGGTCCAGCGCCACCCGCATGGCTTCGATCGCGGCGTCGCGGGTCGGACCCCAGGTACACAGCTTGGCGATCATCGGATCGTAATACATGCTGATCTCGCCGCCTTCAAAGACGCCGGTATCATTGCGCACCGCGGTGTCGCCCGTCGGCGCATCGCCATGCCACACACCGGCATCCAGCATCGGGCCTGCGGCCACCTCGGACGGCGGACGATAGCGGGTCAGACGCCCGATCGACGGCAGGAAGTTGCGATAGGGATCTTCGGCATAAAGACGGTTTTCGATGGCCCAGCCGGTCAGCGTCACGTCGTCCTGGGTGATGCTCAGCGGTTCGCCATTGGCCACGCGGATCATCTGTTCCACCAGATCGACACCGGTGATCAGCTCGGTCACGGGGTGTTCCACCTGCAGGCGGGTGTTCATTTCCAGGAAATAGAAATTCTTGTCGCCATCGACGATGAATTCCACGGTCCCGGCACTGGCATAGCCCACGGCCTTGGCCAGCGCGACCGACTGTTCGCCCATCGCCTTGCGGGTGGCTTCGTCCAGGAAGGGCGACGGCGCTTCTTCGACAACCTTCTGGTTGCGGCGCTGGATCGAACATTCCCGCTCGCCCAGATAGATGCCGTTGCCGTGCTGGTCGCACAGCACCTGGATTTCGATGTGGCGCGGCTGCGTCACGAATTTTTCGATGAAGATCCGGTCGTCGCCAAAGGAATTGGCCGCTTCGTTCTTGGACGACTGGAACCCTTCGCGGGCTTCTTCGTCATTCCATGCGATGCGCATGCCCTTGCCGCCGCCACCGGCGGAGGCTTTGATCATCACCGGATAGCCGATTTCGTTGGAAATCTTGACCGCCTCATCGGCGTCTTCGATCAGACCCATATAGCCCGGCACGGTGGACACACCGGCCTCTTGGGCGATCTTCTTGGACGTGATCTTGTCGCCCATCGCTTCGATCGCCCCTTTGGGGGGGCCGACAAAGGCCACACCAGCCGCTTCGAGCGCTTCGGCAAATTTCGCGTTTTCCGACAGGAAGCCATAGCCGGGATGCACCGCTTCGGCGCCGCTTTCGCGGATCGCATCCATCACCTTGTCGATGACGATATAAGACTGGTTCGCGGGCGGCGGGCCGATATGGATCGCCTCGTCGGCCATTTTCACATGCAGCGCCTGCTTGTCCGCATCCGAATAGATGGCAACCGTCGAAATCCCCATCTTGCGAGCGGTCTTCATGACCCGGCAGGCGATCTCGCCCCGGTTTGCGATCAGGATTTTCTTGAACATAGTCTGTCCTTCGTCTTGAGAAAGGTGGAGCGCCCGGTGACCCGGGCCGTATCAGTGAATGGCCGTGCCGCAGCAGACCGGGTGCAGGGCGCGATCACTCCCATGACCAGGTCTCCTCGAACACGTCGGGAAAAGAGTGCCGTGCCGCATCAACATCAATGCGCAGCAGGGCGTCGTAATCGGCCGGATCAAACGGGTCATCCACGGCGACGACCTCGCGCCCAAAGAGCCAGCTGAGCCGCCCGGCATCCAGATTGCCCCGCTCGAACGGCGCGTCGCCGAACTGTTCCCACAGCGCGCGCATGAACGCGGCATCGGCGCGCCGGTCGGCGGGCTTGCGATCCTTGAAGCGTTCGCGCCGGGTGATCGGCGTCACCCCGCGCGGATTGGCGCGGCGGATGACAAACTGATAGTCGGTGCCGGGCATCCGGCCCGGAAAACCGCGATGTTTCAGCATGACCTGTCCCCCCTATGTCGAAAATGTTGCATCACGCGCCTTCCCATACACAGCCCGACGGGTCGGACGCATCCGCAGAGTAAAGCTCGAAATACTGGGTTGCGTCGGGATCCGACATGCCGAAGGCCAGCGCACGATCCGACAGCGACACCACGATGCGCTGCGGTGCCAGATCGTAGCTGGCAATATAAGGCAGCGCCACCGCAGTGCAGAGGTAATCCATATCCGCCGCCGCGACATCCGCCGACACCGCGCCGGTCGTGGCCGAAATCTGGGGCGCCACAAAGCGAAACCGCACCCAGAGCGCGCCGGGCGTATCATCCAGCAGCACCTCGTGCAGGTCCACGGACTGCCCCGAGGGCACATCAATGGATGCCGCATCCGCCGCAGACGTTCCGAGCGCAAGCGCCGCAAATACCGATGTCAAGTAAATGAGGCAGCCCCGACCCCGTGACGTACGGTCTCCTCCCGCCGGGGCTGCAAATCGCGCACTCAGTTTGCACGCGTGTCCATATTTGTCGCAGCGGATCATGACGTGAAGTCACACAACGTGTCAAACGGATATGTTCGGGCGATGTAAGTCAACCTATGGTTGCCACCCATACGAATCACGTGATCGAACCGCTGCCCAATCTGGCTCAGACCGGGTTTCCCTTTGAAAACAGAATATTGCAGATCCCTGCCTTGCCACTGGCCGCAAGGGCGTGTGGTCTGGCCTTCGGGCCGTTTTTTCAGCCCCGACCACCCTGGGCGGACCACCTGATCAGACAGACCGTCGCGAATCACGTCTGCGTGATCTGCACCCTGCGAAAGGGGCGACATGGGATTGCTCATCGCCTGCATCAGTCCTGCCCCTCCTTTCGGATCTGGCGGCGGCGGGCAAAACGCATCCACCGCGCGCGGTTCTTCGGGTCGTCCAGCACCCGCGCGATGCGCAGGGCCACATCGGATGGCACCGGGGTCAGCGCCCGCCCACCGGCGCGCACATGGATCCGGTCATCAAAAAGCTCGATCCGCACCACCGGAGAATACCCCCGCAGCCGCTGCAGCGCGCGCCACAGATCCTGGCGGATCTGATGGGCCAGCTTGACCGGATCGACCGGCCCGCCGGGCAGATCGGTCTGGGCTTCGATCTCAAGACGTGCGGGCATCTGACGGGCCAGCGTCACCACCGCCCCGTCGCGCAGGATATGCCAGCCCCGGCTCACAGCCCGACACCTGCGCGGTGCGCCAGCACCGGCAAGACGGTCGGGATGCTTGGACACCGGGGCATCGGGGGCATCGCGTTCTCCTGATCGGTCGCGCCGACAGCACCCCGCTCAGAGCGGGATGTTGTCGTGCTTTTTCCAGGGCTTCTGCGCCTTCTTGTTGCGCAGGCTGGCAAAGGCGCGGGCCACACGGCGGCGCGTCGAACGGGGCTGGATGACCTCGTCGATAAAGCCGCGCTCGGCCGCCACAAACGGGTTGGCAAAGCGATCTTCGTAATCGGCCGTGTGCTGGGCGATCTTTTCGGGATCGTTCAGGTCGGCACGGTGGATGATCTCGGTCGCGCCCTTGGCACCCATCACGGCGATTTCCGACGTGGGCCAGGCATAGTTGAAATCGGCCTTGAGGTGCTTGGACGACATCACCACGTAGGCGCCGCCATAGGCTTTGCGGGTGATGACCGACACTTTCGGCACGGTGGCTTCGGCATAGGCATAAAGCAGCTTGGCGCCGTGCTTGATGACACCGGCATATTCCTGCCCCACACCCGGCAGGAAGCCCGGCACGTCGATCAGGGTCAGGATCGGAATTTCGAAACAGTCGCAGAAGCGCACGAAACGGGCCGCCTTGCGCGAGCTGTCGATGTCCAGAACGCCCGCCAGCACCATCGGCTGGTTGGCCACAACACCGACGGTCTGCCCTTCAAGGCGGATAAACCCGGTGATGATGTTCTTGGCGAACTCTTCCTGGATTTCGTAGAAATCGCCTTCATCCGCGACTTTCTGGATCAGCTCCTTCATGTCGTAGGGCTGGTTGGGGTTTTCCGGCACCAGCGTATCGAGCGATTCCTCGACCCGCGCGGGATCGTCAAAGAACGGCCGCACGGGCGGCTTTTCGCGGTTGTTGAGCGGCAGGAAATCGACCAGGCGGCGCACTTCGGCCAGCGCGTCCACGTCGTTTTCAAAGGCGCCATCGGCAACCGACGACTTCTTGGTATGGGTGCCTGCGCCGCCCAGCTCTTCTGCGGTCACGACCTCGTTGGTGACGGTCTTCACCACGTCAGGGCCAGTGACGAACATGTACGAGCTGTCTTTGACCATGAAGATGAAGTCGGTCATCGCGGGCGAATAGACTGCGCCACCGGCGGTCGGGCCCATGATCAGGCTGATCTGGGGCACCACGCCGGACGCATCCACGTTGCGCTGGAACACGTCACCATAGCCGGCCAGCGAATCGACGCCCTCCTGAATCCGGGCGCCGCCGGAATCGTTGATGCCGATGACCGGCGCGCCGTTTTCGATCGCCATATCCATGATCTTGCAGATCTTCTTGGCATGGGTGGCCGACACCGACCCGCCCAGAACGGTAAAGTCCTGGCTGAACACATAGACCTGGCGGCCATTGATGGTGCCCCAGCCGGTCACGACGCCGTCGCCCGCAGGCTTCTGGTTTTCCATGCCGAAATCGGTGCAGCGATGGGTCACGAACATGTCGAATTCTTCGAAGCTGCCCGCATCCAGCAGCAGCTCGACCCGTTCGCGCGCGCTCAGCTTGCCACGACCATGCTGGGCGTCGATCCGTTTTTGCCCACCCCCGAGACGGGCAGCGCCCCGTCGGGCCTCAAGTTCGGCGAGAATGTCTTTCATGCCATGGCTCCCATGCGAAATTTTATTGCGTTATAGTTAGTCCACCCGCCGCACCCAAGCCCAATTGCGCAAATTTGCAAATTATTGGCAGCGCGGCATGAGCAAAATGAAAACTTGCTAAGTTCGCTTGACTTTCCGCCCCGCGCAGCCACCGTCGTGACGAATTATCAATAGTGTACACGCATGTCATCATCCCCCCTGCCCTCGGCCCAGCCGAGCCGTTCCGCCCCCCATATCGCCACCCTGATCCTGATGGCCGGGATCTCGGCGCTGTCGATGAACATCTTTCTGCCAAGTCTGCCGGCCATGACCGCGCATTTCGACACCGATTACGGGCTGATGCAGCTGTCGGTGTCGCTGTATCTGCTGGTCAACGCGGCGATGCAGATCGTCATCGGGCCGGTGTCGGACAAGCTGGGGCGGCGGCCGGTGATGCTGGGGGGCACGATCCTGTTCATCCTGGCCACGCTGGGCTGCCTGCTGGCTCCGACGGTCGAGGTGTTTCTGGCCTGCCGCATGGCGCAGGCGGTGATCACGGTGGGCATTGTTCTCAGCCGCGCCGTGGTGCGCGACATGTACAGCGCCGACAAGGCCGCCAGCATGATCGGCTATGTCACCATGGGCATGGCGGTGGTGCCCATGTTCGGCCCCGCCATCGGCGGCGTGCTGCAGCAAAGCCATGGCTGGCAGTCAAGCTTCTGGCTGCTGTTCACCCTGGGCTGGATGATCCTGATCCTGTGCTGGTTCGACATGGGCGAAACCGCCACCCGCAGCGGCAAGACGCTGATCGGGCAGTTCCGCGAATATCCCGAGCTGCTCAGAAGTCCGCGCTTCTGGGGCTATTCGCTGGCCTGCGGGTTTTCGTCGGGGTCGTTCTTTGCCTATCTGGGCGGCGCGCCCTTTATCGGGACCGAGGTCTTTGGCATGAGCGCGGCAAAGATGGGGCTGTTCTTTGGTGCCCCGGCGGTGGGGTATTTCCTGGGGAACTTTCTGTCGGGCCTGTTTTCGGCCCGCTTCGGGATCAACCGGATGGTGATGTGGGGCTGCATCTTCAACGGCATCGGCGTCAGTCTGTCGATGCTGGTCTTTCTGCTGGGCGCGGGATCGGCCATCAGCTTTTTCGGGTTCATGACCTTCGTGGGCGTGGGCAACGGCCTGTCGATCCCCAACGCCACGGCGGGCATGCTGTCGGTGCGCCCGCATCTGGCGGGGACGGCCTCGGGGCTGGGCGGCGCGCTGATGCTGGGCGGCGGCGCGGCGCTGAGCGCGCTGGCCGGCGCGCTGCTGACGGTCGACACCGGCGCCTATCCGCTGCTCTGGCTGATGCTGATTTCGGGCATCCTGGGCGTGGTGTCGATCATGGTCGTGGTGCGGCGTGAACGTCAGTTGGGGATGGCCTAGCCCCCTTGCGCTGACGGCTTTGCAAATCTAGCGTGACGCCTGGAAAGACCTGCAAAGTCGTCAGGTCAAAGGGGGCGCGCGACATGGCCAGCCAGAAACTATATGCAGGCGCAAAGCTGCGCGAAATGCGCACCCGCATGAGCCTGACCCAGAAGGATTTTGCCACCAAGCTGGGCGTGTCGCTCCCCTACCTTAATCAAATGGAGAATAATAACCGTCCCGTCAGCACCACCGTGGTGCTGGCGCTGGCGCAGGAATTCGGCATCGACGTGACCGAGCTTAGCTCGGGCGACAGCGAACGGCTGATCAGCGACATGCGCGAGGTGCTGGCCGATCCGGTCTTTGCCGAATCCATCCCGCCGCTGGCCGATCTGCGGCTCACGGCATCGAACGCCCCCGCCCTGGCCCGCGCCTTTATCGCCCTGCATCAGGCCTATCGACAGACGCATGAACGGCTGGCATCGCTTGACGAAGCCCTTGGCCGCGAAGACGCGCGCAGCCAGGCCAGCCCCTGGGACGAGGTGCGCGATTTCTTCCACTATTGCGACAACTATATCGACGCGGTGGACCGGGCCGCCGAACGGTTTGCCCTGCAGGCCGCCACCCCCGAAGATCTGCGCCGCGCCGCGATGACCCATCTGCAGGCGCTTGGGGTTTCGGTCGAGCTGGCCGATCTGGATCCGCTGCGTGTCTTTGACAGCGCAACCGGTGTGCTGCGCCTGTCGGCCCGCGCCGCCCCCGAAACCCAGCTGTTCCAGCTGCTGCTGCAGGTCGCCCTGCTGACGCAGGACAAGCTGATCGAAGCCACGCTGGATTTCGCCCGGTTCCAAAGCACCGAAGCCCGCGCCATCGCCAAGATCGGGCTGGCCAACTATTTTGCCGGTGCCGCCGTCATGCCCTATGGCGCCTTCAGTGCAGCCGCCCAGAACCACCGCCATGATCTTGAGATCCTGGGCCGTCAGTTCGGCACCTCGATCGAGCAGGTGGCACATCGCCTGTCGACCCTGCAGCGGCCCGGCGCCAAAGGCGTGCCGTTCTTCTTCGTGCGCGTGGATCAGGCCGGAACCATCACCAAACGCCATTCCGCAACGCGGCTGCAATTTGCCCGCTTTGGCGGCGCCTGCCCGCTGTGGAACGTGCACCGCGCCTTTGAGACGCCGGGGCGGTTCCTGCGCCAGCTGGCCGAAACCCCCGACGGGGTGCGCTACATTTCACTGGCGCGCGACGTGTCGAAACCCGGCGGGTTCTTTGGTGCGCCGGTCCGGCGCTATGCCATCGCCCTGGGTTGTGAAATCCGCCATGCCGATACGCTGGTCTATGCCGATGGGCTTGACCTCAATCAGGCCGAAGCCTTTGAACCCATCGGCATATCCTGCCGCATCTGCGAACGCAGCACCTGCCATCAACGCTCTGTCCCACCGCTCGAGCGGCGTCTGAGCATCAATGCAAATGCGCGCGGCGTTCTGCCTTACGAGGTCAACTGACCCCTAGAACGCAAAGCGCACGCCGACATTCACGGTCACGGTTTCGAAATCCTCGTCCGTGCGCGACACCAGCGCAGGCGACCGGCGCGTGCCTTCGACCCCGAAATCGCGGATATAGCGCACGTCCCCAAACAGAGACAGGCCATCTTGCAGCTCATAGGATGCCCCGGCAATCAGCTGGGCGCTGAACACCTGATCATCCCCGGTGATGCGCACCGGCGCGCCGCCATAGGAAATGTCCTGATCAACAAAGGCCACCCCGATCCCACCGCCCAGATAGGGCTTGATGGCGCTGCCGGTGTTGAAATCGGCCAGAACATTGCCGAAAATCCGCGTGCTGGACACGCCGCCGCCGGTATTGCCTTCGCGCCCCGGACCATTGCCGCTGAAATCGACGCGGTCGACGTCATTGTCGGTATAGGACAGCTCGATCTCGCCCCGGATCCCGATATTCGATCCGCTCAGCTCGGCCAGATTGCGCCCCAGGGCGATCCCTAGCCCATAGCCGCCATCGAATTCGGTATCGACGCGGGCCGAAGAATTGTTCAGGTCATGGGTGCTGTCGGACAGCCCGGCATAGCCGGCAAAACCCTGAATATACCAGTCCTGCGCAAAGGCCGGGGCCGAGGCCACGGTCAGGGGCAGGCCAAGGGCCAGAACGGCGGAGTGAAAAACGGCAGATCTGCGCATGTGTAAGCCTCATCAGTCAGGTTGCAGCCCACTGATGCGCCGATGGGGCGGTGGATGTCATATCATAACCGCTCACCCTTTGGTGGGATGCCGCGAGCGCCCCCGGGCCGGGCCGTGACATCACCCCCTGACCACGCGCGATGCGCCCAACAAAAAAGGCGGGTTCCCCCGCCTTTTCAGATCCTTGCACAAGGGTTCATACCCTCGCGCGCAGGTCACGCATTTGCCAGCATGCCCCAGATTTCATCCTTGAGAGCGGCACGTTTCTTGCGCAGCTCGACCTCGGCCAGCTCTTCCATCGGTTCGACATTGGTTTCGGCCCGGTGCACCGCGCGATTGACCTCGTGATATTCATCGGCGAGCCGCGAAAAATGCGCATTCGACGCTTTCAGAGCCTGCATCGCCTCCACCTTGTCGGGGAATTCTTCAGACAGCTCATGAGGGGTGTGCGACATCGGACAGTCCTTTTCTTGTTGTCGGGACTCAGGTTAGAAACCACCCGCCCCGCACACCTTGATGCGGATCAAATACACCTATCTTTGCGCGGTTTTCCAGTTGGGGTTGATCCAGGGTTCGCGGTTCGATCGCGGCAGCGGATCGCGCCCCAGAATATGGTCGGCCATCTTTTCGCCCGTCATGATCGACGGCGCGTTCAGGTTGCCATTGGTGATGCGCGGAAAGACCGAACTGTCGATCACCCGCAGCGCATCCACCCCGATCACCCTCCCCTGCGGATCGACCACCGCCATGGGATCGTCCTTGGCCCCCATCTTGCAGGTGCCGCAGGGGTGATAGGCGCTTTCCACATGCTCGGCGATGAACCCGTTCAGCTCGTCATCGCTCTGGATCGCGTCACCGGGCTGGATTTCATGTTTGACGTAAGGTTTGAACGCATCCTGGGCAAAGATCTCACGCGTGAGGCGGATGCAGGTACGGAAATCCTCCCAGTCCTGCGGGTCGGACATATAGTTGAAACGGATCACCGGGTCGGCGGCCGGATCGGCGCTGCGCAGGCTGACAGATCCACGGCTGGGCGAGCGCATCGGCCCCACATGCGCCTGGAACCCGTGCCCTTCGGCCGCCGCCTGCCCGTCATAGCGCACCGCGATGGGCAGGAAATGATACTGGATGTCGGGATAGGGCAAACCCGCGCGCGACCGGATGAAACCCGCGCTTTCAAACTGGTTCGACGCCCCGTGCCCGGTGCCGGTGAAGAGCCACTGCGCCCCGATCAGCGCCTTGCCCCAGAGGTTCCAGTATTTGTAGAGCGTGATGGGCTGCGATGCGGCCATCTGCAGATACAGCTCAAGATGGTCCTGCAGGTTCTGCCCCACCCCCGCGCGGTCGGCCTGCAGCGCAATGCCATGCTCGGCCAGATGCGCCCCCGGCCCCACCCCCGACAGCATCAAGAGCTTGGGCGAATTGATCGACGACGCCGCCAGGATCACCTCGCGACGCGCCCGGATGCGCGACACCTGACCGCCGCGTTCGATCTCGACCGCCACGGCGCGACCGTCGTCAAAGATCACCCGCCGCGCCAGACCGCGCACGATGTCACATGTGTCGCGTTTGAGCGCAGGCTTGAGATAGGCATTGGCCGCCGACCAGCGCCGCCCTTTCCAGACGGTCTGCTCCATCGGGCCAAAGCCCTCTTGCTGCTGGCCATTGTAATCCCCGGTCACCGGATAGCCCGCCTGCCGCCCGGCTTCCACAAAGGCTTCGAAGAGCGGGTTGTCGCGGCGTCCGCGCGTCACATGCAGCGGCCCGTCGCTGCCGCGCCAGTCCGCATCGCCCCCATGCCCGCCGTCATGCCAGCTTTCCATCCGCTGGAAATAGGGCTGCACATCGGCAAAATCCCAGCCCTCGGCGCCGCTCTCGGCCCAGTGGTCATAATCCATCGCATGGCCGCGCACATAGACCATGCCGTTGATGGAGGACGACCCGCCCACCACCTTGCCACGCGGACAGGCCAGCCGCCGCCCGCCCAGATGCGGTTCGGGCTCGGACCAATACCCCCAGTCATAGCGCGACATGTTCATCGGATAGCTCAGCGCCGCGGGCATCTGAATGAACGGCCCCGCGTCGCTGCCGCCAAATTCGACCACCAGCACCGACGCCCCGGCCTCGCTCAGCCGATAGGCGGCCGCACATCCTGCGCTGCCCGCGCCCACAATCACATAATCAGCTTCCATACCCGTCTCCGGCGCAATCCGCGCCCCGTTTGCATCAGCGCGTCGCCGCGCCACTGGCAGAATGAAACATGCGCGGTCGCGCACAATTTGGATCACCCCCGCGCCCGGGCGCAGGGGTCACAGCGGTGCTCAGAACGGTGCCTCAAGCGGGCTCATGCGCACATAGACAGACTTCAGCTGGCTGTAATGCTCGATCGCGGCCTTCGAATTCTCGCGCCCCACCCCCGACAGCTTGGATCCGCCAAAGGGCATTTCCACGGGCGCGTCGTTATAGGTGTTGATATAGCAGGTGCCCGCCTCGAACCCGGCCACGACGCGGTGCGCGCGCTCCAGATCGCGGGTGAACACGCCCGCTGCCAGCCCGAATTCGGTGGCATTGGCCCGCGCCATCACCTCGTCCTCGTCGTCAAAGCTCAGCACCGCCATCACCGGGCCAAAGATCTCTTCGCGGGCGATGGTCATGTCATCGGTGACATCGGCAAAGACCGTGGGTTCAAGGTAGAACCCGTCGCGCGCGATCTGACGGCCGCCGGTGACAAGGCGCGCGCCCTCATCAAGACCCTTGGCAATATAGCCCTGGACGATCTTCATCTGCGCTTCGCTCACCATCGGGCCAAAGCTGGTCTCGGGGTCCAGCGGGTCACCGATCACCGCCTGCGCCAGCCGTTCGCTCAGCCGCGCCAGGAACGGCTCAAGGATGCCCTTTTGCACGAAGACCCGCGTGCCGTTCGAACAGACCTGCCCCGAGGAATAGAAATTGCCCAGGATCGCGCCCGACACCGCCGCATCCAGATCCGCGTCATCAAAGACCAGCAAGGGCGATTTGCCGCCCAGCTCCATCGTGACATGTTTCATGCCCTGCGCCGCGGCAGCATAGACCTTGCGGCCCGTGGGCACCGACCCGGTCAGCGACACCTTGTCCACGCGCGGATCGCCCACCAGCGCGGCGCCGACCTCGCCCATGCCCTGCACCACATTGTAAAGCCCGGCGGGCAGGCCCGCCTCGTGCAGGATCTCGGCCACTTTCAGCGCGCAAAGCGGCGTGGTTTCCGACGGTTTGAAGATCATCGCATTGCCGCAGGCCAGCGCCGGGGCGGCCTTCCAGCAGGCGATCTGGGTGGGGTAATTCCACGCTCCGATGCCCACGCAGACGCCCAGGGCTTCGCGCCGGGTATAGGCCCAGTCCCCCCCGCCCAGCGGGATATGCTCGCCCGTCAGCGTCGCAGCCATGCCCCCGAAATATTCCAGCGCGTCGGCCCCGCTGGTGGCGTCGGCCACGCTGGTTTCCTGATAGGGTTTGCCGGTGTCATAGGTTTCCAGCACGCTGAGGTCGTGATTGCGGTCGCGCAGCATGTCGGCGGCGCGGCGCAGAATGCGGCCGCGCTCGGTTCCGCTCAGCGCGGCCCAGCCGTCCTGCGCCCGGCGCGCGGCGCTGATCGCCTGTTCGACGATGGCGGGCGTCGCCGCGTGTACCGTCGCAATCTGTTTGCCGGTGGCCGAATAGATCACCGGGATGGGCGTGCCTGCGGTGTCTTCGACATATTGGCCGTCGATGAAATGGCTGGCGGTGGGCTGGGTCGGATAGGTCATGATCTGGGTGTCCGGGAAACGGGCGCACGGGCGGGCGCGCAGGGTGGTCGATAAGGGGGTCGGTATGGTGGTCGGTATGGGGGTCACGAGGTCCGGGGATCGGCCTCGATGATGCGGGTCACACTGGCCAGGATCAGCGACACCGCATCCCCCCCGGCCAGCGCGTCATCATGCAGGGACTGGCGGATATAGACGCCATCAATCAACGCGCCGATGGTTTCGGACGCGATGTCGGGGTCGCGCACCAGCGGCCGGAACCCCGCCCGCAGGTTGCTGTGCAACCGCTTGCGATAGATCGCCAGCAGGCGCCGCGCCTCGGCCGAGGTCTGCGCCTGCACATAGAAATTCAGCCATGCGGCGATGATCTCGGGCTGAAAGTTGCGGGTGGAAAAGGACGCGCGGATCAGCGCTTCGATCCGCTGCAGCGGCGTGGGGTTGCCCTGCAGGGCGGCGCGCACCTCGGCCCCGAACAGGGTCAGGATATGGCGCATCGCCGCCACCAGCATCTGATCCTTGGATCCGAAATAGTGATGGGCCAGCGCGCTCGACATGCCGGCGCGGCGGGCGATCTGGCTGACCGTGACATCCAGCGTCCCGGCATGGCCAATCTCGATGATCGCGGCCTCAACCAGCGCGGCCCGGCGCAGCGGTTCCATTCCGATCTTTGGCATCCGTCATCCCCAATCCGGCCCGTTTCAGCTCGCCCCCAGCCCTAGTTGTTTTTTATTGATTCATCAATCAAGAAAAAATCAGCTCGCAAAACAGCGCCTTGCCCACAGGGCGCGCGGGCAGGGATCAGACCTTGGTTGCGGGGGTGGTCGGCGTGATGGGACGGCGGCGCAGCACCGCTTCGCGCCAGGTGATGAAGCTGACCGCACCCATGATCACCAGCCCGCCCGCGACAACCCACAGATCCACCGGTTCGGCAAACAGCAGCGCGCCAAACGCCGTGGCCCAGACCAGCTGCAGAAAGGTCACCGGCTGGGTCACCGTGATCGGGGCGGCGCGAAAGGCCAGCGTCATGGTGTAATGGCCAAGCGTCGCAGCGCTTGCGACCACAAACAGCAGCACCAGTTCGCGCGGCTCGGGCGCGACCCATTCGGCCAGCGCCAGCGGGAACAGGCCGATGGTCACCCAGATCGACAGCATCGCCACCACCACCGACGGGCTGACCCGGTCGGCCAGCCGCTTGGCCAGAAGATAGGAACATCCGAACAGAAACGCCGTGCCCATAATGGCAAAATGGCCCGGATCCAGCTCGCGAAAGCCCGGCCGCAGGATCAGCAGCGCCCCGATCAGCGCCGCGCAGATCGCCGCAATCCGCCGCAGCGCCAGCGTTTCCCCCAGAAACAGCGCCGCGCCGATGGTCACATAGACGGGTGACAGATAGTTGATCGCGGTGATTTCGGCCAGCGGGATGCGGGTCATGGAATAGAACCACAGCGTGACCCCCAGCGAATGCACCAGCCCGCGTGCCGCCGACAGCCCCCAGATCTGCGGGCTGCGCGCTTCGGCAAAAAGCGGGCGCAGCATCGGGATCACAAACACCAGCCCCAGCACATAGCGCAGAAACGCAGCTTCGGCCGCCGGGATCCGACTGCCCATGAGCTTGACCAGAACCGTCACCGTCACGAAGCAAAGCCCCGTGACCACCATCCAGAAAATCCCGATAACGGGCCGCGAAGAAACCTCTGCCATATCCCGCTTCTGCACCCGATCGCGCGGCGGGTGCAACCCGGTCAGAGCCAGATCAGTTTGATCGCCAGCCCCCACATCAGCAGCCCGATCGCCAGATCCAGCAGCTGCCAGGTGCGGGACCGGGCAAAGGCAGGGGCCAAAAGCCGCGCGCCATAGCCAAAAGAAAAGAAGAACACAAAGCTTGCCGTGATCGCCCCCGCCGCAAAGATCCCACGCGCGTCATATTGCGCGGCGATGGATCCCAAGAGCATGACCGTATCCAGATAGACATGCGGGTTCAGCCAGGTCAGCGCCAGCACCGTCAGCAGCACCGGGCCCAACGCTTCGGGGGCGCTGTCCTGCAGGGTCATCACCGCGCCACCGCGCCAGGCGCTGCGCAGCGCCCGGACCCCGTACCACAGCAGAAACAGCGCCCCGCCAATGCGCATCACCGTTTCCAGCCAGGGCACGTGATGGGCAAGCGCCCCGAACCCCGCCACGCCCACGGCGATCAGGATCGCATCGCTGAGCGCGCAGGTCAGGCACACGGCAAACACGTGGCTGCGCCGCAGCCCCTGCCGCAGCACAAACGCATTCTGCGCCCCGATGGCCAGGATCAGGCCCAACCCCAGTGCAAAACCGGCAAGATACGTGTCCATGCGCGCCCCCTTTGTGTGACCCGTGGCTACCGGGGCGGGCTGCATTCGTCTAGTTTAATACCTTTATGCATGTTAAGCAGTGCTTATGCAGCTCGACCCCACCCAGCTGGCCACCCTGTCCGCCGTCCTGCGGCTTGGCAGTTTCGAAGCCGCCGCCCGCGCGCTTGGCGTAACCCCCCCGGCCGTCACGCAGCGCATCAAGGCGCTCGAAGATCAGGTGGGCAGGCGGCTGGTGCATCGCAGCACGCCATCGACCGCAACCGAGGCCGGCGCACGGTTGGCCAAACATGCCGAAGATGTGGGCCTGCTGGAAACCCGGCTGCGGCAGGATCTGAAGATCGACATGGGCCCGGCCGCCGCGCGGCTGCGGGTGGCGGTGAATGCCGACAGCCTGGCCACCTGGATCATCCCTGCCCTGGTTCAGACCGATGATTTTCTGTTCGATCTGGTCGTGGATGATCAGGACCACAGCGCCGACTGGCTCAGACGTGGCGCGGTCAGTGCCGCCGTGACCGCCGCAGGCCCTGCGATCAGCGGCTGTGACCGGACGGCGCTTGGGTCGCTGCGCTATGTGGCAACGGCCAGCCCGGCCTTTGTTGCGCGCTGGTTTGCAGACGGGATCAGCGCCGACAGCCTGGCGCGGGCGCCCTGCCTGATCTTCAACGCCAAGGATCAATTGCAACTGCGCTGGATGGCGCGTGAAACCGGCGCGCGCCCGGCCCCACCCGGCCATTTCCTGCCGTCGTCACATGCCTTTGTTGAGGCCGCCCAGCTTGGCCTGGGCTGGGGGATGAACCCCGCGCATCTGGTGACCGACGCGCTGGCGCGCGGCACGCTGGTGCCGCTGGGGCGCGATCCGATGATGGATGTGGCGCTCGACTGGCAGGTCAGCGGCGTCATGGCCCGCCCGCTGGCCCCGCTGACCCGCGCGATCCGGGCTGCGGCCCGGTCGGGGCTGACGCCGCCATCTTGAAGGCCCGCGGCAACCCCGCCATAACTTGTCCCCACTACATCCAGATGGGGACCAGACCGGCCATGTTTGCACGCGAGAAACTGAACTACACCGCCATTCCCCTGCCCGACCGGGCCGACTATTCCGATGCCCAGATGCTGGCCGAAGCGCAGGCGTTCCATGACCGGATGCGCCAGCGTCATTCGGTGCGCGACTTCTCCGACCGCCCGGTGTCGCGCGATGTCATTGCATCCTGCATCCGCACGGCGGGCAGCGCACCGTCCGGCGCCAATCACCAGCCCTGGCATTTTGTGGCGGTGTCCGACTCGCAGATGAAATCGCGCATCCGCGCCGAGGCCGAAGAAGAAGAGCGCAAGTTCTACGAAGGCGGCGCCAGCGATGAATGGATCAAGGCGCTCGAGCCCATCGGCACCACGGCCGACAAACCGCACCTGACCATCGCGCCCTGGCTGATCGTGGTCTTTGCCCAGCGGTGGGGCGAATTCGACGACGGGACACGCTACAAGAACTACTATGTCCCCGAAAGCGTGAACATCGCCACCGGCTTTCTGCTGGCCGCGCTGCATCACGCGGGCCTGTCGACGCTGACGCACACGCCGAACCCGATGAAGTTCCTCAATGGCGCGCTGAACCGGCCTGCATCGGAAAAGCCGTCGATGATCATCGCCGTGGGTCATCCGTCGCAGGACGCCACCGTGCCATCGGTGGCCAAGCTGAAAAAGCCGCTGGATGAGATTGCAACCTTTGTCGACTAACCCCCCGGCCCCCCGACAGGCGGGACATTGAAAGATGCGGCACAGATGGATCTTTTTCATCTTGTGCCGCAACGACGATGTCGCATTTCGGCGTGAAAATGTCGTATGGTGATGTCAGAGACGCATCAGACGCCATGGGAGCCAGCAATGCCAGCCTACAACACCAATTTCGAACTGGGGATCGGAGATCTGGATCTGATCGAAAGCGCGCTGCTGACGCATCAGTCCGAGCTGTCGCTCAGGCGTCTGGATCTGGTGACGGACAGCGCAGAAGACAGCCCCGAAGTGGCCGAGATCGACGACACACTGTCCAACCTCACCGATCTGCTGGGCCGCCTGCACAACCAGAAGGTCTGGTATCGCCCCGAAGACATCCAGGGCACCCCCTATGTCAGCGGCTAAGGCCGCCGGCTGACACAGCCCGCCCGGCCCATACGCCAGACGCCCCGGTGACCGCCATCACCGGGGCGTTTTCATATGGGCCGGACCGGATGCGCCAAAGATCCGTGCAGATCAGCCCGGCTGTTCCTTGTCATAGTGCATGCGCGATTGCCGGACCTCGTCCATCTGATCGTGCGACCAGTAGACCAGCGGTTTGAGCAGCCCCAGCAGGCTGCGCCCCAGCGGCGTCAGCGCATAGGACACCGCCACCGGCGGGCCGGGATCAACACTGCGTGTCAGATACCCGTCGCGCTGCAACCCCCGAAGGTTCTCTGTCAGCACGCTTTGGGTGATGTCTCCGATGCAGCGCTTGAGATCGCCGAACCGCTTGGGATCATCTTCAAGCGCCAGAATGATGATCATGCGCCATTTGCCCGTCACATTCGACAGCACAGAGCGGATCGAACAATTGGACGCCTCGGCCTTGTTGGCCACGCCGACTGGTAGCATCGGATACCCTGGTATTGTTTTCAGACCGACCCAGATCTTACCCGCGCGCCCCCGGAAACACAACATTCCTGGCCCCTGCAGGTATGCTGGACCATACCAGGTTCGCTCAAGGTACGTAATTGCGATATGGTAGTGATTTGATACCACGTAGGCAGGACATACGAATCGGAGGACCACGTCATGCCTGCCAAAGACCTTGTCATCGCTCTTTTCACCGCCGCTTTTGTCGATCACGATCCCGACGCCGCCCGGCAGCTGGTGACGCCCGACTACATCCAGCACAACCCGCAGGTCCCGACCGGGGCGGATGGGCTTCTGGGACTCATGCAGATGGTCGAACAGTCCGGCATGACCGTGACAACGCACCGGGTGATCTCGGAAGGGGATCTGGTGGTCCTGCACAGCACCTTTGACAACGCCGACGCCTTTGGCGCCCCCCGCCTGGCCGCGTTCGATGTGTTCCGGGTGGACGACGGTAAGGTCGTCGAACATTGGGACAACCTGCAACCCATCCCCGACACCACCGCATCAGGCCGGGGCATGACCGACGGGCCGACCGAGATCACCGACCTTGATCAGACCGAAGCCAACAAGGCGCTGGTTCTTGGCTTTGTGCGCGATGTGCTGGGCGGGGCAGCCCCCGAAAAGGCGCCCGAGTATTCCCAGGTCTACATGCAGCACAATCCCAACCTTGCCGACGGCATCGACGGGCTGATCGCAGGCACCAAGGCCTGGGCCGATCAGGGGTTCGTCATCACCAAATTCGACCCGCAGATCGTGGTCGCCGAGGGCAATTTTGTCTTTGTCGCATCCGACGCGACCGTCAGCGGCAAGCCCTGGGCCTTCTTTGATCTGTGGCGCGTCGAAGATGGCAAGATCGTGGAACACTGGGATGTTGTCGCCCCTACGCCTGACGCGATGGTGCATGACAACGGCAAGTTCTGACCCCTGAACCAAAAACGGCCCGCGACCGCATCACACCGGTCGCGGGCCGCACTGTCTGATGACCCCGTGACGGGCACAGGGGGGGCACGGGGGCCCGATCACCGGCGCCCCTCGGGGGTCAGAGCTGCCCTGTGGTGGCGATGTGCAGGATCCCTTCGAGCACCGCCTTGACCGCGACCGACGCCAGGATCATCCCCATCACCCGGCTGATGATCGCAGCACCGGATTCGCCGATCAGCCGGATGATCGGATCCGCCAGCCGCATCATCACATAGCCGCAGGCCACCACCGCCAGCATCACGAGCGCCGTCACCCCCTGTTCGGCAATCGAATACTGGCTGTTGTCGGTCAGCATGACAATCGCAAGCATCGCGCCGGGCGACGCCAGAGACGGGATCGCCAGGGGAAACACCGCAGGCGATTTGGGCTCGCTGTCCCCTTCGGCCGATTTCAGATCGCTGTCCTGCTTGGGTTCGCCAAAGATCATCGTCAGTGCAAACAGGAACAGGATGATCCCGCCCGCCACCTGGAACGCCGTCAGCCCGATGTCGAGCCCGTCGATCAGAAGCTGGCCGAAGACCAGGAAAAACACCAGAATGCCCGCGCTGACCAGCGCCGCCTTGAGCGCGGTGACGCTGCGCTGTCTGGCCGACATATGGGCGGTGACGGCGATAAAGACCGGCACCGTACCGATCGGGTCGATGACCACCCAGAGGGTGACAAATTGTTCAAACAGCGATGTCATTCGGCCCCCGGCCTCCTTGTCGTTTGGGACCGCTTAACATGATTGCATCGCTCAGGCGATGTTTTCCGAACGTCCCGCCTGACGCCCCGAAAACAGGCAGCCGCCCAGAAACGTACCCTCCAGCGCGTTGTAGCCGTGGTAGCCGCCACCGCCAAATCCTGCGACCTCGCCCGCGGCAAACAGGCCGGGCACCGGCGCGCCGCTGGCATCCAGCATGCGGCTGTCAAGATCGGTCTGCAGCCCGCCCAGCGATTTGCGCGTCAGGATATGCAGCTTGACCGCGATCAGCGGGCCATTGGCGGGGTCCAGGATCCGGTGCGGTTTGGCGGTGCGGATCAGCCGGTCACCGCGATAGTTGCGTGCGGCATGGATCGCGATGATCTGCGCGTCCTTGGAAAACGGGTTGTCGATCTGGGCGTCACGCGCTTCGATCTGTGCCTTCAGCCGCGCCCCGTCGACCCGCCCTCCATCCAGCTTGTGCATGCCGTCGATCAGGCTGGCCAGATCATCGGCCACCACAAAATCGGCGCCATGCTCTTTGAACGCCTCGACCGGAGCGCTGGCTCTGGCACCGGCCAGCACGCGCTGGCGCAGCACTTCGGACCAGCGTTTGGATGTGAAATCGGGGTTCTGTTCGGACCCCGACAGGGCGAATTCCTTCTTGATGATCTTCTGGGTCAGCACAAACCAGCTGTAATCATGCCCGGTGCGCAGGATTTCCCGCAAGGTGCCCAGGGTGTCAAAGCCGGGCATGCAGGGGGCCGGCAGCCGGGTGCCATGGGCGTCAAACCACATCGACGACGGCCCCGGCAGGATGCGGATCCCGTGATGGGGCCAGATCGGATCCCAGTTGCGCACCCCTTCGGTGTAATGCCACATCCGGTCCCCGTTGATGGCATGGGCGCCTGCGGCCTGCGAAATGTCGATCATGCGCCCGTCCACATGGGCCGGAACACCGGCCACCATGGTCTTGGGCGGCTCACCCAGCCGATCGCGGGGCCAGTTGCGGCGCACCATTTCGAAATTGCCACCGATGCCGCCCGAACTGACGATGACCGATGGGGCGTGCAGCTCGAATTCTCCAGTGACGTCGCGATTGGTCTTTTGCGAGCGCTCCGAGGCATCTTCGGCCAGATGCGACCCCGCCACGCCGCGCGCGGCGCCGTTTTCCGTCACGATCCGGTCGACCTGATGGCGAAAGCGCAGGGACACGCGCCCGTCGGCCGCATGGGCCCGGATGCGCGCCACAAACGGATCGAGCACCCCCGGCCCAGTCCCCCAGGTGATGTGAAACCGCGGTACCGAATTGCCATGTCCATCGGCAAAGGACCCGCCCCGCTCGGCCCAGCCCACCACCGGGAACCAGCGCATCCCCAGCCCGTGCAGCCAGGGGCGCATGCCATCGGCGGCAAAATCAATATAGGCTTCGGCCCATTTGCGCGGCCAGTGGTCTTCGGGCCGGTCGAACTGAGCGCTGCCCAGCCAGTCGTTCAGTGCCAGATCGCGGGTGTCACGGATGCCCATGCGTCGCTGTTCGGGCGTGTCGATCATGAACAGCCCGCCGAGGCTCCAGAATGCCTGCCCGCCCAGCGACTGTTCGCCTTCCTGATCCAGCACGATGACCCGCTTGCCCCGGTCGGCCAGCTCGACCGCTGCCACAAGCCCCGCAAGGCCCGCGCCCACCACAATTGCGTCGGCACTGTCCATGGCTGATCCTCCCTTCCTCTCCCTGCGTGTCAGTATGGGATTAGGCGCGGCGTTGCGGCAAGCCCGGTCGGGGCTGACCTAGGGGCATGCGCGGGCGTTGAGATTTCACGCAGAATATGGCCAGATCAGAGGCATCGGTTAGATGACAGAGGAAAGGCCATGGTCCTGCGCTTTGCACCGTCCTTTGACGCGTTACCCGAGCCTCCGACGGGCTATGGCCCGCAAGCGGCGGAGCGTTACCGGGCCGAATTCATTGCCTATCACCGCCACCTGCTGCAGCTGCGCCCGGTGTTCAAGGGCAAGGCGCAGCACCTGCGCCTGACCCATGCGCAGGAACCGCCGCATGTGCGCCGCCACTATCCGCCCAACCGCTTTGGCGCGTTCTTTCACGACCTTGACGACATCCTGCCGCTGGTGCGGATCGACGGGCTGCGCGATGGCGACGACCATGGCTATTTCGCGCTGCATCGGCCCGGCTCGTGGAAGGTGGCGGGGCTGCTGTGCTTTACCGAACACCCCGACCCTGCGCTGACCTTCATGCTGCGCGGCACCTTTACCGCGCTGCGCGCCGATCTGGCCGGCCTGCGCGATCCGGCGCTGGCGCAGGCCACGCTGGCGCGGCTGCGGGCGCTGCCGGATGGCGGGCAGACAGGGGCGCGACATTGACAAATCCGGCTGCATCGCTTAGATGTTGCATCACAATGCAACGCCCTTGAAAGGATCGACCATGGAGCAGGTGCTCAGAGACCCCAAAGACCTGCATGACCGGCCCGAAACCGCCGCCACCCCGTCTCTGCTGGAGCGTCTTGATGCCCCCGTGGCCGATGGGATGGACGACCAGATGGCCGCATTGTCGCCCGAGATGCGCAAAACCGTGCTGACCGAGGCGGGCAAAGAAACCGCGCGCATCATGGCGTCGGGCGTGCTGGCGCAGATGCTGGCCGAAACCCGCGTCAGCCAGCGTGAACTGGATGACACCTATGGGTTCGACCACACCGCCCTGTCCAAGGCGGCGCGGGGCGTGGGGTCGCGCACGGGTCCGCAATTGTGGAAACTCATCGCGCTGGCCGACGCGCTTGGCTATCGCATCGAACTGACCGCGAAACGCAAGTGATCGCCGACGCGCTGTCCGCGCTGATGATGCTGATCCCGGCGGGCTGGACGGTGGCGCATCTGCTGGCGTCGCGCGCATATGAACTGTTTGCGAACTGGGCGACCGCACGCGGCGACGCCGATGCCGCCGTGAACCTGGCCCAGAAGGCGCGCAACGCGCAGGACTTTTCCCGCATCATGCCCACATGGCTGCTGATCATCTTTGCACTTGGGGTGCTGTGGCGGCTGGCGCTGTTGATCGGCACATTGATTGCGCCGGACACGCAGGCGGCCTGCGCCTGAGCTTGCACGCCTGCGGCACCGCCTGAGCTTGCACGCCTGCGGCGTGACAGGTAAACACGCGCCCATCGCCGTACTGCGAAGAGGATCACCATGGCAGGCCATTCAAAATGGGCAAACATCCAGCACCGCAAGGGGCGTCAGGATGCTGTCCGCGCAAAGCTCTTTTCGAAACTCTCCAAAGAGATCACCATCGCCGCAAAAATGGGCGAACCCGATCCCGAAAAGAACCCGCGCCTGCGCCTGGCCGTGAAAGAGGCCAAGGGCCAGTCCATGCCCAAGGACAATATCGAACGCGCCATCAAGAAGGCCGTCGGCGGTGACGCCGAAAGCTACGAGGAAATCCGCTATGAGGGCTATGGCCCCAGCGGCGTTGCGGTGATCGTCGAGACCATGACCGACAACAAGAACCGCACCGCGTCCAACGTGCGGTCCACCTTTTCCAAGAATGGCGGCAATCTGGGCGAAACCGGCAGCGTCGGTTTCATGTTCGAACGCAAGGGCGAAGTGACCTATCCCGCCCCTGTGGGCGATGCCGACACCGTGATGGAGGCTGCCATCGAAGCGGGCGCCGAAGATGTCGAAAGTGGCGAAGACGGCCATATCATCTGGTGCGCGGATACCGACCTGAACGAGGTGTCGACCGCCCTGGAAGACGCGCTTGGCGAAAGCGACAGCACCAAGCTGGTGTGGAAGCCCACCACCACGACCGAGCTGGATCTTGATGGGATGCAGAAGCTGATGAAGCTGGTCGAAGCGCTTGAAGATGATGACGACGTGCAGCGCGTCACCACCAATTTCGAAGCCAGTGACGAGGTCATGGCCCAGCTCTAAGCCGGGCTCAGAGCCGATACCGAACAACAAAGGCCTGCCGCACCACGCGCGGCAGGCCTTTCTTTTTGCTCAATCGCTGGCCCCGCCCTAGGACTAGGCACGCGGGATGGCGGGCCCTACTGCCCTGCGCTCAGCGGCCAAATCAGCGGGATCAAGGCCGAGGCAAGCAGCCCGATGCTCAGGTTCAGCGGGATCCCGACCTTCAGGAAATCGCTGAACCGATAGCCCCCCGGCCCGTAGACCAGCATGTTGGTCTGATACCCGATCGGCGTGGCAAAGCTGGCCGAGGCCGCCACCATCACCGCCACCACCAGCGGGCGCGCGTCGATGCCCATCGCATCCGCAAGCCCGATGGCAATTGGAGTGACCACCACCGCCACCGCATTGTTCGACACCAGCTCGGTCAGGATCGACGTCAGCAGGTAGATGGCCCAGACGATGAAGAACCCGTGCAACTGGCCAAGCGCGGGCGCGATGGCGTCCACCACCAGCCGGACCGCCCCCGAGGATTCGAGCGCCGCACCGATGGCCAGCATGGAAAAGATCAGCGCCAGCAGGCGGCCATCGACAAAGGAAAACGCCTCGTCCGAGTCGATGCAGCCGGTCAGCAGCACCACCGCCATTGCCGCCACCGCCAACAACAGGATCGGCGCGACCCCAAGTGCCGCCAGGATCACGATGCCGAACAGCGCCCCCACCGCGATGGGTGCGTGGTTGCGGCGGAACGCGCGGCTGGACGGTTTCGACACATCCACCAGCCCCATATCCGACGCCAGGCGCTGGATGTCTTCGGGCGACCCTTCAAGCAGCAGCGTGTCGCCCACGCGCACCACAAGCTCATCAAGCTGGCGGCCGATATTCTGGTTCCGACGGTGCGCGGCCAGCGTATAGATGCCATAGCGGCGCCGCAGCCGCAGCGAGCCCAGCGTGCGCCCGACCATGCGGCAGCCCGGCGTGATCAGAACCTCGACCGTGGTGGTCGCCACCGCCGACACCTGATCAACGCGCTTGAGCGATTTGTTGCGCTGCAGGCTGAGAAGTTCGGTCATCTGGGTGCGCAGGACCACCCGGTCACCCACCTGTAGTTCCACCCCTTTGAGATTGCGCCTGAGCGACGTGTCCCCGCGGATCACGTCGATCAGCCGCACGCCTTCACGTTTGAACAGCTGCACGCCCAGAACCTCGCGCCCGATCAGGTCGGAATCGGGGGGGATGACGGCTTCGGTGAAGAACTTCATCTTGGACCGGTCCGACAGCATGTCGGACATGCTGTCACGGTCCGGCAGCAGGCGCGGCGCGATAAAGCGCAGATAAATCATGCCCCAGGCCACCACAGCAAGCCCGAGCGGCGTCACTTCGAAAATGGAAAACGCCTCCAGCCCCTGCGCGCGCGCCACCCCGTCAACCAGCAGGTTGGTCGATGTCCCGATCAGCGTCAGCGTGCCGCCCATGATCGCCGCATAGCTGAGCGGGATCAGCATTTTCGACGCGGCAACGCCCAGCGTGCGGGCGATCTGGGTCACCACCGGGATCATCACGACAACAACCGGCGTGTTCGACACCACGGCCGACGCCAGCACCACAAACCCCATCAGCAGCGCCACCGCCCGTGCCGGGTTTTCCGCGGCCTGGCTTTGCGCCACATTGGTAAAGGCATCCAGCGCACCTGTGCGCACCAGCGCCCCCATGATCACGAACATCGCCGCGATGGTCCAGGGCGCGGGGTTGGACAGAACCGGCAGCGCCGCATCATAGGGCAGGATGCCGGTGACCAGCATCACCGATACACCGCCGATGGCAATCACTTCGGTAGGAAGAACTTCGCGCAGGAAGGCGACGAACATCAGCCCCACCACGACAAGTGCCAGCACCGCGCTGGCCGTTTCAGATCCGATAAAGGCCTGCATCATCTATTATTTCAAATACCTACGCATCTTTTTGCATCGCCCAGTTTCTACGATCCCGCGCAGGGCGGCAAGAGATTCAACCTATGCATGTTGTGCACCCGTCATTCGGGACCCGACGGAACAAGATGCCCGCCCACCCGCACCATGGATGTGCTGAGCGCAGCCCCCGTGCGGTCATCGGTTTCCACATAGACCCCCGACAGCGTCGCCGCCCCGGTCGCGGGCGTAAAGCGGCCCTTGGGCATGCCGGTGATGAACCGGCGCAGCGGTTCGGCCTTTTCCATGCCGATCACCGAATGATAGTCGCCGCACATGCCCGCATCGCTCAGATAGGCAGTGCCGCCGGGCAGGATCATGTTGTCGGCCGTGGGCACATGGGTGTGGGTGCCCACCACAAGGCTGGCGCGCCCGTCGCAGAAATGGCCCATCGCCATCTTTTCCGATGTCGCTTCGCAATGCACATCGACGATGATCGCCTGGGCCAGCCCGCCACGCGGATGCGCGCGCAGCACCGCATCGACGGCGGAAAACGGATCGTCAAAGGGGCGTTTCATGAACACCTGCCCCAGCACCTGCAGCACCAGCACCTTGCGCCCGCCCGGCGCGTCAAAGACGCGATAGCCCTTGCCCGGCGCGCTTTTTGCATAGTTCAGCGGGCGCAGGATGCGCGGATCCTGTTCGATCGCCTGCAGCATGTCCTTCTGATCAAAGGCGTGATCGCCCAGCGTCACCACATCGGCGCCCGCATCGAACAACAGGCGCGCATGGTCGCGCGACAGCCCCATCCCGTTGGACGCGTTTTCCCCGTTCACAACGACGAAATCCAACCGCCAGTCGGCGCGCAGCCGCGGCAGATGTTCGGTGATGGCCGCGCGCCCCGCGCGCCCCATCACATCACCCAGAAACAGACATCTCATGGCTTGGTCCTAGGCGGCACGCGGCGCCTGGGCAAGGGCGAAGGCGCCGCAGGGTCACCGATCGGGGGTGATCACACCCTGTTCGGTGACGATCATGTCCAATTGTTGGTCGGTGGGTTCCAGCGGCAGGGCGTCGGCCTCTTGCGCGGCAAAGGCAAAGCCGATGGCCAGCGTCGCGCGCCGCGCACGCAGCTTTTCCAGGGTGCGGTCATAAAACCCGCCACCATAACCAAGCCGCCCGCCCTGCCGGTCAAAGCCGACCAGCGGCACGATCAGGATCTCGGGGTCAAAGAAATCGTCCCGTTCGGGGATGCGCGCACCAAAGGGGCCGTCCTTCATCGGGGCATCTGGCTCCCAGCGGGAAAATTTCAGCGCCTGCCCTTCGCCGATGATCACCGGCACGCCCACCGGGCCATGTGCGGCGGCCTCGGCCATGGCCGGAAGCGGGTCGATTTCGGTGCGGATGGGCATGTAGCCGGCCAGCGGCACGCCGCGATGACCGGCGAGCACCTCGCTCAGCACCCCCGCCGCCCCGGCGGGGGATGCGTCAAACGCCACCTTGCGGCGGGCAAAGGCGGCCTTGCGCGCCGCGGCCTTGATGTCTGTCAGATCCGTCATAGCAATACCACCGCTGCCAGTCCCAGAAAGGCGAAAAAGCCCATCATATCCGTTGTCATTGTCACAAAAGTTCCCGATGCCAGCGCCGGATCGGCGCCGAACCGATCCAGGATCACCGGCACTGCGGTGCCGACCAGCCCCGCGATCACCATGTTGATCACGATGGCCGCACCGATGATCAGCCCCAGCTGCGGCAGGCCGAACCAGACCATGCCGATGATCCCCATCACCACCGCAAAGATGATCCCGTTCAGCAGGCCCACCAGGACCTCGCGCCGGATCACCCGCATCACATTGGCTGGTGTCAGGTCTTTGGTGGCAAGCGCGCGCACCGCCACGGTCAGCGTCTGGGTCGCCGCATTGCCCCCCATCGACGCCACGATGGGCATCAGCACCGCCAGCGCCACAAAGGCCGCGATCACGTCTTCGAACTGGGCAATGACCAGCGATGACAGGATCGCCGCGCACAGGTTCACCCCCAGCCAGGGCAACCGCGCCTTGCTGGTGTCGATGGCGCGGTCCGACAGCGAGCTTTCGGTCACACCGGCCATGTGCAGCATGTCTTCTTCGTGTTCGGCATCCAGCACGATCATCGCGTCATCAATGGTGATCACCCCCACCAGCCGCCCGTCATCATCGACCACAGGGGCCGAAATCAGGTGATACTGGTTGAAGGCATAGGCCACGTCTTCTTCGTCCTGGGTGACGGGGATGATCTGGAACACCTCTTCGGTGATCTCGGCCAGCGGTGTCGCACGCGGCGCGCCCATCAGCCGCCCCAGCGTGACCTGAGCCACCGGGTGCATGCGCGGGTTCACCAGCACCACGTGATAGAACTGTTCGGGCAGATGGTCGCTGTTGCGCAGATGGTCGATCGCTTCGCCCACGGTCCAGTGCTCGGGGGCCATCACGACCTCGCGCTGCATGAGCCGCCCGGCCGAGGTTTCGGGATAGGACAGCGCCTGACGCACCGCGATCCGGTCCTGCACCGGCAGCACATCCAGGATCGCCTCTTGCTGGGGTTCGGCCAGGTCTTCGACCAGATCGACCACGTCGTCGCTGTCAAGTTCGCGCACGGCTTCGGCCAGGGTGCTGGGCTGAAGCAGCGACATGACGTCTTCGCGCACCGAATCGTCCAGCTCGGACAGGATGTCGCCGTCGAATTCGCCTTCATAGAGCCGCACCAGCCGCGACCGGTCAAAGGCGTTGATCTGTTCCAGAAGGTCGGCGATGTCAGCCGCATGCAGCGGCGCCATCAGCTCGGACAGGCGCGCGGCATCGCGGATTTCCACCGCATAGAGGATCGCCGTCACCGTCTTGGGATCCAGCACATAGGCGTCGTCGTCGCGATCGTCCCCCTGCGGTTGGGGATCGGTGTCCATACTCATGCGGGGCCCCTTTTTGATTGGCCGCAAAATAGAAGAAGCTCTTGGCAAAAAACAATGACAATGGGTGAATTTACGATGACGCCTCGCCCCCTTAGGCTGGTTCGGGGCCAAACGAGCAGGAGACAGGCGCATGACAGGCAAGATGGCGACCCCCCAGACGACAACCAAGGTTGCGGGACCGACGATTCTGACAGGCCGGGTGCTGAGTTTCGAGCACAGCCCCTTTGACACCGATCCCACCGACGCCGCCCGCTGTCACGAGGCCGTCGCCCTGCAGGGCGGGCGGATCGAATCGCTGGGCGACCTGCAGGCGCTGAAATCGGCCCATCCCGACGCGCCCGTGATCGACTATGGCGACCGGCTGATCCTGCCCGGCTTTGTCGACGCCCATGTGCATTACCCGCAGACCGCCATCATCGCCAGCTGGGGCAAGCGGCTGATCGACTGGCTGAACACCTATACCTTTCCCGAAGAAACGCGCTTTGCCGATCCCGACCACGCCGCCACCATCACCGCGCGCTATTTCGATCTGACGCTGGCGCAGGGCACCACCACCGTGTGCAGCTATGCCACCATCCACCCCGCCAGCGTCGACGCGTTCTTTGCCGAAGCGCAGCGGCGCGGGCTGCGGGTGGCGGCGGGCAAGACCTGCATGGACCGCAACGCCCCCGACGGGCTGCGCGACACCGCCCAGACGGCCCATGACGACAGCGCCGCGCTGATCGCGCGCTGGCATGGGGTGGACCGGCTGTCCTATGTGATCACGCCCCGGTTTTCGCCCACATCGAGCCCCGAACAGCTCGAAGCGCTTGGCAGCCTGTGGGCGGCCCATCCCGATCTGCTGATGCAGACCCATCTGAGCGAGCAGACCGACGAAATCGCCTGGGTCAAATCGCTCTACCCGCAGGCGCGCGACTATCTGGACACCTATGAGCAGTTCGGCCTGCTGGGGCCCAACGGGCTTTATGGCCACGCCATCCACCTGGAACCGCGCGAGCGCGACCGCCTGCGCGAGGTGGGCGCCGCGCTGGTGCATTGCCCGACGTCGAACACCTTCATCGGATCGGGCCTGTTCGACATGGCCGCCCGCATGGCCGAAGGCCAACGGGTGGGGCTGGCCACCGATACCGGCGGCGGGTCGAGCTTTTCGATGCTGCGCACCATGGCAGCGGCCTATGAGATCGGGCAGCTGTCGGGCACCGCGCTGCATCCCGCCCAGCTTGTGTGGCTGGCGACCCAAGGCTCGGCCCGTGCCCTGCGCATGGGCGACCGCATCGGCACCATCGCACCGGGGTTCGACGCGGATCTGGTGTGCTGGATCTGGCGTCCACGCCCGCCATCGCCCAGCGGGCCGCCCGCGCCGACGCCCTGTGGGAGGCGGTATTTCCCACCATCATGATGGGCGACGACCGCGCCATTGCCGATGTCTGGGTGGGCGGGGCGCGCCTGGCTTAGGCCATCAGCCGATCGACCGCGCGCGCCTGCCGGTGCAGCACCTGGCCCATGTCGATGGTCACCACGTGACCATCGCGCACGATCTGACGGCCATGCACCAGCAGATCGCGCACCCGCGTCGGCCCGGCCAGCACCAGTGCGGCAGGATCCCAGCTGCCGGCCGCATCAATGCCGGACACATCCCAGATCGCCAGATCGGCGCAGGCGCCCACCGCGATCCGGCCGCAATCGGGGCGGCCCAGCACATCGGCGCCGCCGCGCGTGGCGATCTCAAGGGCTTCGCGTGCCGACATGGCATCAGCGCCGCGCGACACCCGCTGCAACAGCATGGCCTGACGTGCTTCGGCCATGAGGTTTCCGCTGTCATTGCTGGCCGATCCGTCCACGCCCAGCCCCACACGCACACCCGCATCGCGCATCTGCCGCACCGGCGCGATGCCGCTGCCAAGGCGGCAGTTGGAACAGGGGCAATGGGCCACACCCGTCCCTGTGCGCGCAAACAGCGCCTGTTCGGATCCGTCCAGCTTGACGCAATGGGCGTGCCAGACATCATCCCCGGTCCAGCCCAGATCTTCGGCATATTGACCCGGACGGCAGCCGAACTGGTCGAGCGAATAGGCGACGTCTTCGTCATTTTCGGCCAGATGGGTGTGCAGCCGCACGCCCTTGTCCCGCGCCAGGATCGCGGCGTCGCGCATAAGCTCCCGGCTGACCGAGAACGGGGAGCACGGCGCCACGCCGACCTGGATCATCGCACCCGGAGCGGTGTCGTGGAACCTGTC
>JAOXSC010000079.1 GCA_025800215.1 Marinibacterium sp. | reverse complement strand
AAGCCAGCGGCCAAGCCCAAAGCCGATCCGATGCCCGAGATGAAGACCGAGCCTGCGGTACCCCAGCGCCCGGCAGCAACCCCGGCAAACCGCCGCGCGATCATTCCAGCGGGTCAGCCTCTGCCACCGCAACCTTCTGCCAATGAAATCAGCCCAGAGGCGTTGGCCAAGGTGAACGAGGTCGAGAAGAAGGCCAAGAAGCTCACTCTAATGGAACTGACCGAGCGCACCTGCAAATGGCCCGTGGGCGACCCGGCCACCGAAGACTTCTGGTTCTGCGGCCTGCCGGTACAGGCCGGAAAACCCTATTGCGAGGCGCATGTGGGCGTGGCGTTCCAGCCCATGTCCACCCGCCGCGATCGCAAACGCTAAGACCAAAGGGGCGCGGGCCATGGAAGATCTGTGGCTGTCGCGCGCCAAACGGCTGATGGCGCTGGCCCGCACGGGCCAGGGCTTTGCCGGAGATGCGTTCGACCGTGAACGCTATGACGAGATCGCCGAGATTGCGACGGCGATGATGGCGGATCTGGGCGGGGTGCCGCTGTCGCGGATCCGCGATCTGGTGCCCCCCTATGCGGCCAGCTATGCCACGCCCAGCCTGGATGTGCGCGGAGCGCTGATCGAAGAGGGCCGCATTCTGCTGGTTCAGGAACAAAGCGACGGGCGGTGGGCCCTGCCCGGTGGCTTTGCCGACATTGGTCTGTCGGCGGGCGAAAACATCGTCAAGGAAGTGCAGGAAGAGGCCGGCCTGCAGGTGCGCGCCGAGCGGCTTTACGAGGTGACGCACAAGGCGCGCCACCCCTACCCGCCCGATCCGCGCGAGTTCTACGCCATGCGGTTCCTGCTGGCCCGCGACAATGATGCCACCCCCGTGGCGGGCAGCGAGGCGACGGACGCGCGGTTCTTTGCCCCCGACGCGCTGCCGCCCCTGTCAGAGACGCGCACCATCGCCCAGGACATCGCCCGCGCCTTTGCCGCCGCCCGTGCACCCGGCGGGGCGGTTTATTTCGACTGATGCGTGGCGCCATCGCCGGGGGTCTTGAGTTAGATCTTCGCTGGGGGTCTTCGCTGGGGCTCTGCCCCAGACCCCGAGGTATTTCGGGCCACAAAGAAACAGCAGGCGCCCCCGGATCCGAGGTGGTCAGATCCCGCAGGCCTGTTTGAAATGGCCGCGCGCCTTGCCGGTACCGGTCATCCCGAAACTGACAATGTCGGCCCCGGTGGGGGCCGTGAAAAAGAGTTTGGCGCCCTGCCGGAACTGTTCCAGCACGTAGTCATTGACGATAAACCGTCCGACAAAGGCCTGATCGGGGGCGAAATAATGGCCGTCGATCGGGTGGCGGCCGGTGCGGCCGTCGGGCAGTTCGATCCACATCATCATCGAGTCGGTCTGATCGTCGATATTCTTCATCCCGTCGAACGGGCCGCCATAGAGGGTGAAGAAGAATTCAGGGTTCCCCGGCCAGCATGAAATCATCAACTGAAACCGGCCCTTTTCGACGTAGGACGACGCACCGCGCCCGCCTTCGTCACTATGCCAGGTATCGGCGCCGGACGCGCCAGCCGAGGTCAGGGCCGCCAGCGCCAGACCTGCAATCATTTGGGGTTTCATACGACCCTCCATCACTTGTCACATCACATGACAAGGAGGATAGGCAGATCCGGGGGCAAGGCAACGGGGCCGGTTGCCTCAGCGCAGGCGCGGCGGTTGATCGGGGTCCGAGCCGGGGGCCTTCCGGGGCGCCGGTGCCTCGGGCTGAGGCAGGTCAAAGCGCAGGCCGACCCGCGCCAGGCGCGCGGCCATCGGGTCGCTGCCCTTGAAGACGCCCACATCCAGAACGCCCGCTTCGATGCCCGAGAAGGTCAGCGCTTCGCCCACGGCCTTGGCCAGCGCCTCTTCGGCGCCGGGGACCACGTCGATCAGGGCCAGCAGGTGGCCACGCGCGCCGCTGGGGCTTTGGGTGCCGACAAGATAGGCCAGCGATGCCAGCCCGCCCGCCTGGGCCAGTTTGGCGTCCAGCGCGCTCAGCAGCGCTTCGGGCAGCCCCGCAGGCGCGTGCAGTTCGGCGATCTCGCTTTCGACCGCGTCGGGGGCGTCGGCCAGGGTGGCCACCAGCCAGTCGAGCGCATCCGGATCAAGCAGGATGGCCGATGGCGCCACGTCGAGGTTGAGCCCCAGCCCGACCCCCTGCCCGGCCAGCATGCCCGACAGCGCCCGGCCCGACAGCGCGGCATAGGGCACGCTGCGCCCGGCAAACTCTGACAGGCGGTCTTCGCGGTCGAAGGCCACGATCACCGGGCCGGTTTCGAGCGGAAAGAGCTCGGGCGTGATCTGATCACCTTCGGCTTCGCGGGCGAGCATGACAAAAAGCTCGGCATCGGCCACGCGTTCGAAAAAGCGCAGCCGGGCGGCGTCGGATGCCGGATCGGCCTGCATCGCCTCGTGGGCAAGATCAATGGGGGTGGGATCGGTCATGACAGCACATCGCGGATACGGGTTCGGAGCGCGGGCAGAAGATCGGCTTCGAACCAGGGGTTTTTCTTGATCCAACCGGTATTGCGCCAGGACGGGTGAGGCAACGGGAAAACGCCGGGCGCATGGTCGCGCCAGCCGCGCACGCGCTCGGTCACGCCCATGCGCCCGCCCAGATGCCAGCGATGGGCATAGCCGCCGACCAGCAGCACCAGCGGCACCGGGCCAAGCGCCTGCATCACGTCGCGATGCCAGGTCTGACCGCAGATCGGCGGCGGCGGCAGGTCGCTGCCCTTGGCATCATAGCCCGGAAAACAGAAGGCCATGGGCACCACCGCCACACGGTCACGATCATAGAACACGTCCGGGCCGATCCCCATCCAGTCGCGCAGCCGGTCGCCCGAGGGATCGGTAAAGGGCCGGCCCGAGGCATGCACACGCGCGCCGGGTGCCTGACCGGCGATCAGGATGCGGGCTCCGGGTCGGAACCAGACCACCGGGCGCGGGCTGTGGCCCGTCTGGGTGGCGGCGAAGCGGTCGGTACAGAGCCGGCAGGCCCGGATGTCATCGGCGAGTGTGGACATGGCTGTGGCCACGATAGGCAGATCGTCGCAGATGTGCCAGACAGGCCGCAGTCAGGGTTTCGTGATCCCGCGTGGCGTTGCGTGCCGCCTGCAAGCCCCCTATGAGATGTCGCGCGGCGCATTTTGCAGCCGCCCTGCCTGCCACGATACCGGGACGCCTTTATGCGCCAGATGCCCGAGCCGCCGCGAGCGCTGCCCTCTGCCCCCGATCCGTTTGGGTCGTCGGACAGTGTTTTGACCAAAGAAAAGGCTTTGCGCGCCATGTATCGTATCTGGAGCTTTCTGGAAGACTATTCCCTGCTGTTGATCCTTGGCGCCGTCACCGCGCTGATCTGGGCCAATCTTGATGCGGCCAGCTATCACCATTTCACCGAATGGGTGATCTGGTCGGACGGGCCGATCGGGCACCTGCATCATGGCCACCGCGAAATGACGCTGCATTACCTGGTCAATGACGTGCTGATGGCGCTGTTTTTCGGCATCGCCGCAAAAGAAGTCTGGGAGGCCGTCGCGCTCAGGAACGGATCGCTGCGGGGCAAGCGGGCCGCGACGCCGCTTTTTGCCACCGCAGGCGGCATGGCGGGCCCGATCCTTGTCTATCTGGGGATGGCCACAATCCTGGGATCCGACACGTTCAATGCGGTGGCCAATGGCTGGGCGATCCCCACCGCGACCGACATCGCCTTTTCCTATCTGGTGGGTCGGCTGGTCTTTGGTGCGGGCCATCCGGCGGTGCGGTTCCTGCTGCTGCTGGCCATTGCCGATGACGCGGTGGGTCTGATCATCATCGCGGTGTTCTATCCGTCGGGCGATCTGGCGCTGGAGTGGCTGGCGCTGTCGCTTGTCGCGGCCGGGGCGGTGTTCGTGCTGTTCAACTGGCTGCCGCGCCGGATGGATCGCGGGAACCAGGCGCGCCCCCATTCCACCTGGATGCGCAAGGTGCTGAGCGTCTGGCCCTATGTGATTGCGGGCATGCTCAGCTGGTACGGCTTCATGCGCGCAGGCCTGCACCCGTCGCTGGGGCTGCTGCCCATCATCCCGGCGATCCCGCATGCCGACCGCGCCTTTGGCATCTTTGCCGAAGCGGAAACCCATCTGCATGACCTGCTCAACACGCTGGAACACGCGCTGAAGACACCGGTGGAAATCGTGCTGTTCTTCTTTGGGCTGATGAATGCAGGCGTCGAATTCAGTTCGATGGGCGATGCCACCTGGCTGGTGCTGGCGGGGCTCTTGATCGGCAAGCCGCTCGGGGTTCTGGCGTTTGGCTGGCTGGCGGCGGTGCCGTTGCGGCTGGGGATTCCGGCGGGCATGCGGGTGGTCGATCTGTTCGTGATCGGCTGTGTCGCGGCCATCGGGTTCACGGTCTCGCTGTTTATCGCCTCGGTCGCGTTCGACTATGGGCCGGTGCAGGATGCGGCCAAGATGGGCGCGCTGTTCAGTTTTGCCGCCGCCGCACTAAGCTTTGGCGTGGGTCGGATCTGCAGGGTGCAGAAACAGCACCTTTAGACGTCGCGCGGGATTTGATCCAAGTTTTCGGGATTTCCTGCCCCCCGTCCCGGCGGATGGCGAAGGGATGTTAAGGGATGGCGTGCTAGCCCCTGTCTGCGAAAGGACAGGGCGCGGCGATGCTGGAACTCGACAACGTCAGCAAATCATTCTGGACCGGCAGCCAGCGCAAGGTGATCCTTGAAGGGGCATCGCTGCGGGTGACGCGCGGGCGATCCATCGGCATTCTGGCGCCCAATGGCACCGGCAAGACCACGCTGATCCGGATGATGGCGGGGCTGGAAAAGCCCGATGCCGGTGACATCCGCCGCAATTGCCGGGTCTCGTTCCCGCTGGGGTTCATGGGCGGGGTGGTCAAAAAGATCTCTGCCATGGAAAACGCCCGCTATATCGCGCGGCTTTACGGGCTTGATCCCGACTATGTGGAAAGCTTCTGTCGCTGGCTGTGCGATCTGGGCGAATATTTCGACCAGCCGCTTGGCACCTATTCGCAGGGGATGAAGGCGCGGTTCACCTTTTCGCTGATGCTGGCGCTGGATTTCGACCTGTACCTGATTGATGAGGGCATGCCGTCCTCGACCGATGTGGGGTTCAACCGGCGTGCGGGCGACATCCTGCAGGACCGGCTGCGCACCACCACCATCGTGATCGTGTCGCACCAGCCCAAGACCCTGGCCAAATTCGCCCGCGAAGCGGCGGTAATGCTGAACGGGCAATTGCGCCATTTCGACAGCCTGGATGAGGCAAAGCAGCTTTATGACTACGAAACCCAAACGTAAGCGCCGCAACCGCAGGCAGGCCGAAGGGGCCGATGCGACGCCGCCCTGCCCCTATACGCCGCGCCAGCTGCGGCTGGCCCGGCGCATCGCCGACAAGATGGATCTGGGGGCGACCAGTGATCTGGATGCGGCCGAACGGCTCAAGGCGCGCGGCATCGACCCGTTCCGCCAGACCGCCACGCTGGCGCTGGTGGTCGATCGGCCCGAGCACCCGCAGGACGGTGCCCCGCCTGCACCTGTCCCGGTGGCGGCCAAGCCCCCCGAGCCCGCCCTGAGCCCGGCTGAGCGGCGCGAACAGGAGATCGGCCAGATCCAGGCCAATATCGCCCGGCGGCGGCGGCGCAAACTGCGCACGCTGCTGCTGCGGCTGGCGCTGTTTGTGGGCCTGCCCACGGCAGCGGCGGGCTGGTACTATCATCAGGTCGCCACCCCGCTTTATGCCACCAAATCGGAATTCCTGATCCTGCAGGCGGACAATGCCGGTGGCTCGGGCCTGGGCGGGCTGCTGAGCGGGACGCAGTTTGCCACCAGCCAGGACAGCATCGGCGTGCAATCCTTTCTGCAATCGAAAGAGGCGATGCTGCAGCTTGACGCCGATCTGGGCTTTGCCGCGCATTTCAGCGACCCGGCCATCGACCCGATCCAGCGACTGGCCCCCGACGCCAGCGTCGAAGACACCTACAAGACTTATCTTCGGCACGTCACCATCGGCTATGACCCCACCGAAGGCATGATCCGGATGGAGGTCAGCGCCACCGATCCGCAAGTCGCCGCCGCCTTTTCCACCCGCCTGATCGGCTATGCCGAAGACCGCGTGAACGCGCTCAGCGCCAAAAAGCGCACCGATCAGATGCAGGACGCGCTGCGCAGCTTCGAGCAGGCCCAGGCCGACCGACGGCTCGCGCAACAAGACCTGCTGCGCCTGCAGCAACAGGGCGCGGTGCTGGATCCCGAAGGGCTGATCGCCAGCCTGCGCAGCCAGATCAGCGCGTTGGAAACACGGCGGCAGGACCGAGAACTGGAGTTGGCCGCCCTGCGCGACAACCCGCGCCCGAATCAGGCCCGCGTGCAGGGGGTGGAGGCCGACATCGCCCGCATCGAAACCTATCTGCGCCGCCTCAACGCCCGCATGATCGACGCCACCGAAGGCGAAACCTCGCTGGCCGAACTCAGCACCCGGATCCAGATGGCGCAGGCCGATCTGGCCACGCGTGATCTGATCCTGCAATCGGCCCTGCAGCAGGTCGAACAGACGCGGCTCGAAGCGAACCGGCAGGTGCGCTATCTGACCACATCCGTCGCCCCAGTGCCCAGCGAGGCGCCCAGCTATCCGCGCGCCTTCGAAAACACCATTCTGGCCTTCCTGATTTTCGGTGGTATGTATCTGATGGTCTCGCTGACCCTCTCCATCCTCCGCGAACAGGTGACATCTTAACATGCACAGTATCGACATCGGCGGCCTGACCGTCGGCAATGACCAACCGCTGACCGTGATCGCGGGCCCCTGCGCGCTTGAAAGCGCCGATCACGCCCAGATGATCGCCGGACGCATGAAAGATATCTGCGCCGAAGCCGGCGCGCAGTACATCTTCAAAGCCTCGTATGACAAGGCCAACCGCACATCGCTGGCGGGCCGTCGCGGGCTTGGCATGGATGCGGGCCTTGGGGTGCTGTCGGATGTGGGCAAGGCGGTGGGTGTGCCGGTGCTGACGGATGTGCACAGCCCCGAACAATGCGCCCCGGCGGCCGATGCCGTGGATGTGCTGCAGATCCCCGCCTTTCTGTGCCGCCAGACCGATCTTCTGGTTGCCGCCGGTGAAACCGGCGCCGTGGTCAACATCAAGAAGGGCCAGTTCCTGGCCCCCTGGGACATGGTCAACGTGATCGCCAAGGTCGAAAGCACCGGCAACCGCCGCATCATGCTGACCGAACGTGGCACATCCTTTGGCTACAATACGCTGGTGGCCGATATGCGCGCCCTGCCCGAAATGGCCAGGACCGGCTATCCGGTGGTGATGGATGCCACCCATTCGGTGCAGCAGCCCGGCGGCAAGGGCGGCTCGACCGGCGGGCAGCGCGAATTTGCCCCGGTGATGGCGCGGGCGGCCGTGGCCACCGGGGTTGCCTCAGTTTTCATCGAAACGCACCAGGATCCCGACACGGCACCGTCGGACGGGCCAAACATGATCCGTCTTGACGACATGCCTGCGCTGATCGGTCTATTGATGGAGCTTGATCGGGTTGCTAAGGCAAACCCAGTCCGTCTCTGACCTCTACATTTTTGAAAACGAGAGAGTTTCATGACCAAACCGGCCGACACCTCTACGCCGAACACCTGGGAATTCCTGCGCGACGCGATGATCAAGCCCACCGGCTTTCGCGAATATGACGCGCGCTGGAAATACCCTGACGAGATCAACCTGCCCGGCATGATGGCGCTTGGCCTGGGCCTGGGCACCCAGATCCAGAAACGCGGCATCGAACCGATGATCGCCGTGGGCAATGACTATCGCGACTATTCGCTGGCGATCAAACATGCGCTGATCATCGGGCTGATGCGCGCGGGCATCCATGTCAAGGATATCGGCCCGGCCCTGTCGCCCATGGCCTATTTTTCGCAGTTCCACCTGAACGCACCTGCGGTGGCCATGGTCACCGCCAGCCACAACCCCAATGGCTGGACCGGGGTCAAGATGGGCTTTGAGCGCCCGCTGACCCATGGGCCCGACGAAATGGCCGAACTGCGCGACATCGTGCTGAACGGTCTGGGCGAAGACCGCCCCGGCGGATCCTATGAATTTGTCGAAGGCGTGCGCGAAGCCTATATCGACGACCTGGTCGGCGACTTCAAAATGTCGCGCCCGCTGAAAGTCGTCTGTGCGGCAGGCAACGGCACCGCGGCGGCCTTTGCCCCCGAGATCCTTGAGCGCATGGGTGTCGAAGTTGTACGCAGCCATTGCGAGCTGGACTACACCTTCCCCAACTACAACCCCAACCCCGAAGACATGCACATGCTGCATGACATGTCGGACACGCTCAAGGCCAGCGGCGCCGATCTGGCGCTTGGCTTTGACGGCGATGGCGACCGCTGCGGCGTGGTCGATGACGAGGGCGAAGAGATCTTTGCCGACAAGGTGGGCGTGATCATGGCGCGCGACCTGTCCAAGATCCATCCCAACGCCACATTCGTGGCCGATGTGAAATCGACCGGGCTGTTTGCATCCGATCCCGAACTGCAGGCCAATGGCGTGACGGCGGATTACTGGAAAACCGGCCACAGCCACATGAAGCGCCGCGTCAAGGAACTGGACGCGCTGGCAGGGTTCGAAAAGTCGGGGCACTACTTCCTGGCCGAGCCGATTGGCCGGGGTTATGACTGCGGCATGCGCGTCGCGGTCGAGATCTGCAAGCTGATGGACCGCAACGCCGACAAATCCATGTCGGATCTGCGCAAGGCCCTGCCGAAAACCTGGTCGACCCCGACCATGTCGCCCTTTGCCGCCGACACCGAGAAATACGACATCCTCAAGCGGATCGTCGAAAAGCTCGAAGCCCGCCACGCCGCCGGCGAGCCGCTGGCCGGGCGCGCGATCAAGGATGTGGTGACCGTAAACGGCGCCCGCGTGATCCTGGACAATGGCAGCTGGGGCCTGGTGCGTGCGTCTTCGAACACTCCCAACCTGGTGGTGGTCTGCGAAAGCAGCGAAAGCGAAGACGAAATGCGCGCCATCTTCAGCGATCTTGATGCCGTCATCCGCACCGAACCCGGCGTGGGCGACTACGATCAGACGATCTGATACCGCGCGGCGCCCCTGTGAAACGGGGCGCCGCGACACATCCTGATCGCAGGCGCGACAGGCGCCACGATCCATGGCATGGTGCCGATGCGGGCCATCGCACGCCCCGCGATGACAGGAGCATCCCATGCATGATCTTACCCGGCATCCGGTTCTTTTGCTGCACGGCACCAACGGGGCGGCCTGGACCATGGAGAACGCCCATCGCGTTTTTGACGAGGCCGGGTTCACCTGCCACAGCCTGACCTATCGCGCCCATGATCTGCCGCCCGGACCTGACCGGGACGCGCAGATGATCGGCCTCAGCATCGCCGACTACCTCGACGACGCCCGGCAGGCCATCGACTCCGACGCGCCCAAACCCATCGTGGTGGGCCATTCGCTGGGGGCGGTTCTGGCGCAGCTTCTGGCCGCCGAAGATCGCATCGCCGCAGGCGTTCTGATCAACAGCAGCATCGTGAACGGCATGCTGCCCACCACCGATCTGGAACGGGATCTGGGCAAGATGTTCATGTCGGCCGGCGCCTTCTGGAACAAGGCCATGGGCCAGGATTTCGAGCTGCTGGCACAGTTCGGGCTGAACACCCTGCCCGAGCCGTTGCAGCACCAGATCCATGAACGGCTGGATACCGAATCCGGCCGTGTGCTGTTTGAATTCATGTTCTGGATGTATGACGTCAACCAGACCACGCTGGTCGAACCCGACGCGGTGAGCTGCCCGCTGCTATTCTTGTCGGGTACGAAGGACAGGGCCGTGTCCACCAGCACCGCGCGGGCCATGGCCGCGCGCTATGCCAGCGCAGATTTTCGCGCCGTCGAAGGGGCCTGCCATTATATGCAATATGACAGCCAGTGGCCGCAGGTGGCACAGGACGTGCTTGGCTGGCTGTCCGAACGGCTGTGACAGCGCGCCGCTTTTTCCCCGCCTGCGGTCCGACCTAAGGTCTCCCGCAGCGACGGCTGCCCCGGCGCAGTGCCCAGAAAAGACCCCAAGCATCGGAGCCGCCCCTTGTCCCATTCCCCGTCTCTTGCCGTGCCCACCGATCACCGCGCCAACCAGATCGGCATGCTGTGGATGATCGCCGCGATGGCGGGCTTTGCCATCGAAGACGCCTGCGTCAAGGCCGCCGCGCTCAGCCTTCCCACGGCGCAGGTGCTGGTGATGTTCGGGCTGGGCGGCGCGGCGATCTTTGCCGGGCTGGCGCATCGCGCGGGCGCATCGCTGATCAGTGCGGATGCGCTGTCACCGGTCATGCGGCTGCGTGCGGTGTTCGAAGTGCTGGGCCGCCTGTTCTGGGTGCTGGCGATTTCGCTGATCCCGCTGTCCACCGCCACAATGATCCTGCAGGCCACGCCGCTGGTGGTCATGGCGGGGGCTGCGGTGTTCTTTGGCGAAACCGTGGGGCTGCGCCGCTGGCTCGCCGTGGCGGTGGGGCTGGCGGGTGTCGGGCTGATCATCCAGCCGGGCGCGGACGGGTTTTCGGCGCTGTCTGTTCTGGCGGTGCTGGGGATGCTGGGCTTTGCCGGGCGCGATCTGGCCAGCCGGGCTGCGCCTGCAACGCTCAACACCACGGTGCTGGGGGTCTACGGGTTTCTGGCCATCGCGCTGGCGGGGGGGCTCTATGTGCCGTTCGAGCGGGCGGCATTTGTCTGGCCGCAGGGCCTGACCTGGGCCTATGTTCTGGGCACGATCCTGATGGGGGCCGGGGCCTATACCTGCCTGATGAAGGCGATGCGCACGGGCGAAGTCGCCTCGGTTGCGCCCTTCCGCTATTCGCGGCTTCTGTTTGGTGTGATGCTGGGCGTGGTGTTTTTTGGCGAAGATCTGGGCGGCACGGTTCTGATGGGATCAGCGCTGATCGTGGCCTCGGGTCTGTTTATCATGTGGCGCGGGCAGCAGGACACAGCCGCCTGACGGGGTCGTGGCGCGACCGGATCCCAAAGGGATCCCGACCCCTCGGCTGAAATTCAATCGGCGCTGACCCTAGCCAGCACGCCCAACGATCTCTATATCCGCGCGCATGAGCCAGAACCCGCCAGACCTGCGCCCCGACCTTGCGCCTAAAGCCCGTTTCAGCGACCCCGCCCGCAAGGGCCAGCCCACCATCGGCATGGTATCATTGGGATGTCCCAAGGCGCTGGTGGACAGCGAGCGCATCCTGACCCGGCTGCGCGCCGAAGGCTACGGGATCTCGCCCGACTATTCGGGGGCGGATGCGGTGATCGTGAACACCTGCGGGTTTCTTGACAGCGCCAAGGCCGAAAGCCTTGAAGCCATCGGAGAGGCGTTGACCGAAAACGGCAAGGTCATCGTGACCGGCTGCCTGGGGGCCGAGCCCGACTATATCACCGGCGTCCACCCCAGGGTTCTGGCGGTGACCGGCCCACATCAATATGAGCAGGTGCTGGATGCGGTGCATGGCGCCGTGCCGCCCGATCCCGATCCCTTTGTCGATCTGCTGCCCGCCAGCGGCGTCAAGCTGACGCCGCGCCATTACAGCTATCTCAAGATTTCCGAAGGCTGCAATCACGCCTGCAAATTCTGCATCATCCCCGACATGCGCGGCAAACTGGCCAGCCGCCCGGCCCATGCGATCCTGCGCGAGGCTGAAAAGCTGGTGACCAGCGGTGTGCGTGAACTGCTGGTGATCAGCCAGGACACGAGCGCCTATGGGCTGGACCGCAAATATGACCTCAACCCCTGGAAAGACGGCGAGGTGCGCAGCCATGTGCTCGATCTTGCGCGCGAACTGGGGCAGTTGGGCGCCTGGGTGCGGCTGCATTACGTCTATCCCTATCCGCATGTGCGCGATCTGATCCCGCTGATGGCGGATCCTGAAAACGGTGTGCTGCCCTATCTCGATATCCCGTTCCAGCATGCGCATCCCGATACGCTCAGGCGCATGGCGCGCCCTGCGGCGGCGGCCAGAACGCTGGACGAAATCCGCGCCTGGCGCGCGATCTGCCCGGATCTGACCCTGCGATCGACCTTTATCGTCGGCTATCCCGGTGAAACCGAAGACGAATTCCAGACGCTGCTGGATTGGCTGGACGAAGCGCAGCTTGATCGTGTGGGCTGTTTTCAATACGAAAACGTCGATGGCGCGCGCTCGAACGCGCTGCCCGATCATGTCCCGGCCGAGGTCAAACAGGATCGCTGGGACCGGTTCATGGAAAAGGCACAGGCGATTTCCGAAGCCAAGCTCGAGGCCAAGGTCGGGCAGGTTCTGCAGGTCATCGTGGATGAGGTCGATGACGAGGCCGCCACCTGCCGCACCATGGCCGACGCGCCCGAGATTGACGGCAATCTGTTCATTGATGACGGCTTTGCCGGGCTCAGCACCGGCGACATCGTCACCGTCGAAGTGGACGAGGCCGGCGACTATGATCTGTGGGGGCGGTTGGTCAAAGGCTGATCTGGCGCTACCCTTTGGGGCACGTGACATCAGCCAGAGGAACCCAGCCCATGTCCGACACGCCCATCATCGCGCAAAAAGCCCCCTTCCCGGTCGAGGTAGAGGCCGGCAAGACCTATTTCTGGTGCGCCTGCGGCAAATCCAGCAAACAGCCCTTTTGCGATGGCAGCCACAAGGACAGCGGCATATCGCCCCTGAAATATCAGGCCGTGGCGGACAAGAAGGTGTTTTTCTGCGGCTGCAAGGCGACCACGAAATCGCCGCTCTGCGACGGGTCGCATTCGAAACTGTGATCCACAGTCGAATGCGGTCGGATGCGGTTGGACGTGGCGCCGACCGCCCCTAGATCTGGGGCATGGCACAGCACGATGACACCCGCGTTCTATACAACCACGACTGCCCGGTCTGCCGGTTCGAAATCACGCACTACGCCGATTACGCCCGCGATCGCGGGCTGCCCGTGCGGTTCGAGGATCTGAACGGAGACACGTTGCGCCAATGGGGCCTGACCCGCGATCAGGCCGCGCGGCGTCTGCATGTGCTCAAGGACGGGCAGATCCTGTCAGGGATCGACGGGTTCCTGGTGATCTGGGCCGACATGCCGCGCTATCGCTGGATGGCGCGGGTCGTCGGGCTGCCGGGGATCCGGCAGGGGGCAACGGCCCTTTATGACCATGTGCTGGCCCCGGCGATCTATCGCTGGGACCGCTGGCGCCAGAACCGGCGCAAGGTCAGCCTTTGAGGCGTTCGAACAGGGCAGTGTTGCGGCAATAGCCCACGGCGTTGTCTGCGGTGGGGTTTTCGTTCAGCCACTGCCCGCAATGATCGGGGTTCGTGCAGCCGGTGCAGCGCAGCACAGCGTCGCCGATTTCTTCAATATCAAGATCACCACGCATCGCGGATTCTTCCAGGTCGATGCCCAGCGTGTTCGCCATCCGGTCCACAAGTGCAGCATGGCGTTTCATGACGTCTTGGTTCTGCATAGTCGCGTTCCCTCTGCTACCGGATCAAGGCTACGACCGGATCGGGCAGACGGGCTTTGACTCAGATCAAGCGCTACATCTGGTCAAGATAGGCGCGCACCGCATCCTGCACCCGGCGAAACCGGTCGCCGCCCAGCTTTTTGCCGCCATACCAGCGCGTCACCACCACCAGATGATCACGCAGCCCTTCGCGTTCGAGCATGCGCAGGATCACCATGCCAGCGCCCGCCTCGCCGTCATCGGCCTTGAGCCCGCCCGTGGGCAGCAGCGCCGCCCAGGTGTTGTGGGTGGCCTTGGCATAGGCCCGGTCGGATTTGAGCATGGCCAGCGCGGCGTCCACATCGCCGCGCGATGTGACGGGCGCGCCGCTGACAGCATATTTCGACCCGCGATCGGTCAGGATCACGCCAAGCTGTGTCAGATCCGTCATCGGGTCAGCCGTTCCATGGTCTCGCGCACCACACGGCTGCGCTGTGCATTGGGGGGATGGGTGCCCAGAAATTGATCACCGGGATCGGGCAGCCGGTCGAAATAGGCCGCCCCGCGCTCTGGGTCATAGCCTGCGCGGAAGGCGATGATGGTGCCCAGGGCGTCGGCTTCGAGCTCGAAGGTCTTGGAATAGCTGCGCGCGCCCACGAACGCGCCCTGATCGGCGGCGGCGGCCACCTGTTCGGGGGGTGCGCCAGCCGCCGCCACCAGCCCGCCCAGGATCAGCGCCCCGGCCTGCGCGTTGCGGGCCTGACGCTGCAGATGGCCCAGAATGTGATGCGCGGCCTCGTGCGACAGGACAAAGGCCAGTTCGTCACGGTTCTGAACATCCGCGATCAGCGCCAGCGTGAAGACGATCACCGGGCGCCCCGATTTGTCGAGCGTCTGAAAGGCATTGGCCGGCGCGCGCGTGTCAGGATCCACCACGATCTTGAAATCGCAATTGGCCCCGCGCGTGCGGGCCTTGCATTCGGCTTCGGCCACCGGTTCGACCGTGTTGACCACCTGCCGGAAATTGGCCGCCGCCAGCTGCGCCTGGGCTTGGGGGCTGCCGGGTGCGGGCGGGGTCGCGGGAGTCTGGCTGACGGTCACACCGCAGGCCGACAGCCCCAGACACATCAGCGCCACAAGGGTCATCACCCGCCCCTGGCCGATCCTGCGCCGCAATCGCGATGTCATTGCCTGTCTCTTTCCGACTGTTTTGCAGGACTTTACCAGACCCCGGCCCGCGCGCCAGCCGGATCCGGGCTTGATGGTTGAACTTACGTCAAGACTGCGCCACGCTCGGGTTATGTTTACGATCGAGCACGAATTCGATTCCACCGTCATCACCCTGGTGGACGAAGGCAAACTGCCGCTTCTGGAAGATGTGACCATCAACAGCTTTGCCGAATGCGTCACACTGGAACAATATGATCCACGCACCGACCAGGTGATGAAGATCACCCTGTCAACCGAACAGCTGCAGGATCTGGCCGCCGCGCTGGATCTGCCCGAAGGGGTCTATCAGCTGCGCCGCCCGTCGGGCGTCTAAAGAGACTTGCCCGCACAGAACAAAGGATCCGCCATGGCCACCGGCTTTTTCTGGGATGAACAGTGTTTCTGGCACGCAGGCGGCAACTACGCCTTTACCCTGCCCATTGGCGGGCTGGTGCAGCCCCTGGCCAGCGGCGGCCTGCCCGAAAACCCCGAAACCAAGCGGCGGCTGAAGAACCTGATCGACGTCACCGGTCTGAGCCGGGCGCTAGACCTGCGCAGCGCCCCCATGGCCGCGCGCGACGATCTGCTGCGCGTACACCCCGCCCATTACCTGGATGACTTCAAAGCCCTGTCCGATAGCGGCGGAGGAGAGCTGGGCCGCCGCACCCCCTTTGCCCAGGGCGGCTATGAAACCGCAGCCTTGTCAGCAGGCCTTGCGATGGAAGCGGTGCGCAGCGTCTGGCAGGGCGAGCTGGACAATGCCTATGCCCTGTCACGCCCGCCGGGGCATCACTGCCTGCCCGATTTCCCCAACGGGTTCTGCCTGCTGGCCAATATCGCCATCGCCATCGAGGCCGCCCAGACCAATCACGGGCTGGGCCGCGTGGCGGTGGTGGACTGGGACGTGCATCACGGCAATGGCACCGAAGCGATCTATTATGACCGCGACGACGTGCTGGCCATTTCTGTCCATCAAGAGGGCAATTATCCGCTGGATACCGGTGGCATCGGCGATCGCGGCCATGGCAACGGGGCGGGCTACAACCTGAACATCCCGCTGCCTGCGGGGGCCGGGCACACGGCCTATCTGGCGGTGATGGATCAGATCATCCTCCCCGCGCTTGACCGGTTCCGCCCTGACATGATCATCGTCGCCTGCGGCTTTGACGCATCCGTCATCGACCCGCTGGCGCGGATGCAGGCCACCGCCGAGACATTCGCCCAGATGACGCAGCGCCTCAAGGACGCCGCCGCGCGGCTGTGCAATGGCAAGCTCGTGCTGGTGCACGAAGGCGGCTATTCCGAGGTCTATGTGCCCTTCTGCGGCCATGCCACCATCGCCACCCTCAGCGGCAGCGATGTCACCGCCCCCGATCCCTTTGCCGAAGCCTTCGAGATCCGCCAGCCATCGCCCCGCTTTGATTCCTTCCTGCACGAGGTGGTGCGCGACATGGCCGATGACCTGCTGTCCACCCTGCCCCAGCCGGACTGATCACACCCCATCCGGGGCGCCCCTGCCGCGCAATCGGCCTTGACACCACGGCGGCGCCACCCGACATAGGGCACGAGATGTAAAAGGGCTTTACATATGTCGCAAAGCAACCCCGAGGCGCTGGCCTTTCTTTTGTCGCGCCGGTCGCGCCCCTACAAGATCCTGGGCCTGCCCGCGCCAACGCGGGATGAGCTGATGCCGATCCTGACGGCGGCGGCACGCACGCCTGATCATGGCAAGCTCGAGCCCTGGCGCTTTGTCGTGGTCCAAGGCGATGCCATGGCCCGGCTGGCCGATCTGGTCAGCACCCGTGGCACCGCCCTGGGCAAAAGCGATGACGACATCGCCAAGGCCCGCGCCCCCTATGAGATGACGCCGATGGCCGTCGCCGTGATCGAGACACAAAAACCATCCGACAAGATCCCGGCCATCGAAATGACATATTCGGCCGGCGCGGCCTGTCTTGGGCTGCTGAATGCGGCGCTCGCAGCGGGCTGGGGGGCCAACTGGCTGTCCGGCTGGGCCAGCCATGACGCCGAGTTTGGGCGTGCGGGCCTTGGCCTGGCGGGCAATGAACGCATTGCCGGTCTGATCCATATCGGCACCGCAAACGCCACCCCGCCCGAGCGCCCGCGCCCGGATATCGACACGATCACAAGCTGGATGTCGCAATGATCATCACCTCATTCTTTGCCGCGCTTGGTCAGATGACCGACCCGCGCTTTCAACGTGTGTTGCTGCTGGGGCTGGGGCTGACGCTGGGCCTGCTGGTGCTGGCGACGATCCTCTTTGTGAACCTGGCCATGTGGCTGGTGGGCGACAGCCTGACCCTGCCGCTGATCGGCACCGTCACCTGGGCCAATGATGCGGCCGGCGGGGTGTCCTTTGTGCTGATGCTGGCGCTGTCGGGCTTTCTGATGATGCCGGTGGCCTCGGCCATGATTTCGCTGTTTCTTGAACAGGTGGCCGAAGCGGTCGAAGACAAGCACTATCCCCACCTGCCCAAAGCCCCCGGCGTGCCCTTCTGGGACGGGCTGGTGGATGCGCTGGTGTTCATGGGGGTGCTGATCGGGGCCAACATTCTGGCCTTTGCGCTTTATCTGCTGTTCCCGCCGCTGTCGCCGTTCATCTTCTGGCTGCTCAACGGGTTCCTGCTGGGGCGGGAATACTTCACGCTCGCGGCCCTGCGCCGCCTTGGGCCCGAGGGGGCCAAGACCCTGCGCAAACAGAACTCTTTGACGATCTGGCTGGCCGGGACACTGATGGCGATCCCGCTGTCGGTGCCGCTGGTGAACCTGCTGATCCCGATCCTGGGCGCGGCCACCTTCACCCATATCTTCCACGCGGTGACCGGCACCGAACGCCAAGGGTAACAGACCGGGCCGAAGCGCTATTCGCTGATCGGCGGCAGGCGGTTGAACCAGTCGAAATCGCGCACGCTGATCACGCCCGAAAGGATGATCCCTGCCACAATCGCCCAGATCACCGCCGCAATCCCGGTGGTGATCCAGGCCTTTTTCTTCAGGTGATGCACCTGAGGGGATCCCGCATGGGTGCCGGGCACGATCTCACCCGCATCACCCTGTGTGGTGATGCGGATCGGGATCACGATTAGCCAGGTCATGAACCAGATCACCGCATACAGAACGATGCCAGACGTGATACCCATTTGTGGTGCCTTTCCCCTAGGATCCTAGCGCTCAGATAGGGCGCGGATCAGACCTGTTCCAGCTCGACAAGGCAGCCGTTGAAATCCTTGGGGTGCAGGAACAGCACCGGCTTGCCATGGGCACCGATCTTGGGCTCGCCCGAACCCAGAACGCGCGCGCCGCTTTCCTTCAGATGATCGCGCGCGGCGATGATGTCTTCGACCTCATAGCAGACATGGTGAATGCCGCCGGCGGGGTTCTTTTCCAGAAAGCCGTTGATCGGGCTGTCATCGCCCAGCGGGTAGAGAAGTTCGATCTTGGTGTTGGGCAGTTCGATGAACACCACGGTCACACCGTGATCGGGTTCGTCCTGCGGGGCGCCAACCTTGGCGCCCAGAGCGCTGCGGTACTGCTCGGATGCGGCATCAAGATCCGGTACGGCGATGGCCACGTGGTTGAGGCGTCCGATCATCTGAAATCTCCCTTTCTGTGATCCGTTGTCTGCGCGTCTGTCAGTTATGCCCCCGCTTATGCGGCGCAGCAGCATGACGCACAAGGGGCGCAGACGCACAGTTGGCGTTAACGAAGCCTTAGCCAAACCTGCCGCAAGCTTACCCCAGCTGCCAGACAGGAGACGTGACATGGATGATTCGGAGGTTTTTGCCCCCCTTCTGCCCGCCCCCACCGCCGAACGCCCGCTGGCCGGGCTGACGGTTCTTGTGGTCGAAGACAGCCACTATGCAAGCGAGGCCATGCGCCTGATGTGCCTGCGCAGCGGCGCCCGCATCCGGCGCGCCGACTGCCTGCATTCGGCCCGCAAACATCTGCGCGTCTACCGGCCATCGGTGGTGATCATCGACATGGGCCTGCCCGACGGGTCGGGCGAACAGCTGATCGAAGAGCTTTCGATCTGCCAGCCCCGCGTGCCGGTTCTGCTGGGTACATCGGGCGATGACTGGGCGCTGGATGCCGCGATTGCGGCGGGCGCGGACGGGGTGATTTCGAAACCGATCACATCGCTGCAGGCGTTTCAGAAACTCGTGCTGTCGCATCTGCCAAAGGAACGCCACCCGCGCGGCCTGCGGCCGGTGCAGGACCAGACCATCGCCCCCGATCCCATCGCCTATCACGACGACATCGCGCTGGCCGCCGATGTGCTGCGCGACAGCGCCATCGCCGACGAAGAACTGGATTATGTCGCCCAGTTCCTGCGCAGCGTGGCCCGCAGCGCCGAAGACGCGCCTCTGGCCGAAGCGGCCACCGCCCTGTCGGACACCCGCGCGCGCGGCGGTGCCATCACCAGCCAGGCCGCCCGACTTGCCGGTCTGGTGCAGGACCGGCTGGCCCAGCGCAAGGCGATCTGAGCGGTTACAGCAACAGCCCCGGATCGCGCCCCATATCCAGCCCCGGAAAGACGGTGGTTTCGATGTCGCTCTGACCCAGCCCGGTCATGCCGCGCAGGATCCAGCCCAGATGCCCGCGCACATCCGACGTGGGCATCAGATCGCGCCGGTCGAAAAGATCCGCCTCATCCAGGCCCGGCCATGCACCGTACACACGCCCCCCGGCCACGGCCCCGCCCGCCAGCATCATGGCGCCACCGGTGCCATGATCGGTGCCCCGCGTGCCGTTTTCGCGCAGCGTGCGCCCGAATTCGGTCACAACCACCACCGCCGTTTTCTGCCACACATCCGCGCCCACACCCGATTGCAGCGCCAGGATTGTCGCCGACAGACGTCCCAGCGCACGCCCCATTTCCACCTGCTGGCGGGCGTGGGTGTCCCAGCCGCCGATGGAAAAGGACGCAACGCGGGCCTCGCCGCGCAGCTGATCGGCGGCGAAATCGGCCACTGCCAGATGATCCCCGCGCCGCCCCGCATCGCCATCAGCCTCGTCCAGGCGGGCCTCTTCTTCGCTGAGGCGCGCGGCCTCGGCCAGCGCGTCGGCCAGCTGGGGATCGTCGCGCATCACCAGCTCGGCCAGGCGCAGGGCCTGCGGGCTCATGTCAAAGCCGGTATCGGGCGCCCAGACCGAATGCGGGGCGTCCCCGATCATCATCTTCATCTGCGCGCGCCCCAGCGCATAAGCCGTCTCGGCCGTCACGCCGGGTTGCAGCCCCAGCAGCCGGTTCAACCAGCCATCGCGCGCGCCATCCAGCGACATGGTCCCGGCCTCGAGCAGATCCTGCCCGTCAAAATGGCTGCGCTTGTCGCGATACGGGGTCGACGCGGCCTGCACAAACCCCAGGTCTCCGGCCCGCCACAACGGCTCAAGCGGTGCCAGCGCGCCATGCATGGCAAAGAACCCGTCCAAGTCGATCGCCCCACGCGCGGGCCCCACCGGCAGAGTGCTGCGCGCGGCGGCGAAGGCAGGATCGCCATAGGGCTGCACCACGTCCAGCCCGTCCATGCCGCCGCGCAGCAAGATCACCACCAGCCGCGTGTCCCAGGGCGCGCTGGCAAAGCTGACGGGCGTCAAAAGGGGGCTCGCAGCGGCCGAACAGCCGATCACCGCGCTTTGGGCCAGAAACCGGCGTCGGGTCAGAAGATTGGACATCGAAACCTCCTATCGGCGCTGAAAGGCCGGGGATGTGAGCACCAGCCCGATCGCTTCGGGGCGGCTTTCGGCGGCGGCGGCGGCAAAGCGCACGGGCTCGGTCGCAAAGGGGCCAAGGGCCACATCCACAAACCCGCGCGGATCGGGCAGATCAAGCCGGATGTCCTGCGGCACGCTCATCGCCCAGGCCATGCGGCTGGCCACCCCCTGCGGTGTGAACCAGTTGCCATCGTCTTCGGGAAACCCATCGGGGCCCGGCGGGCGCAGCCATCGCTGCCCCATGGCCCGCAGCGGACGATCGAAACTGCGCAGAAAGAGACCGCGTTTCATATCCTCAAACAGCCGGTCGGGTGCATCCAGCGCGCGCAGGCTGCTGGTGACAAAATCAAAGGGCGGCTTGGCATTACCAAGCGGCGTGGCCCAGGATGCGGGGTGGTTCAACAGCACCTCATAGACCGGCATCAGCGCCCCCTGCCCGTCCTGAAACGCCGCGTCGAGCGCATCGACCAGATCCGGGTCCGGCGTGTCGCCGACAAAATGCACCGCCAGCTTGTGCGACAGGTGGCGATAGGTCGCCGGGTGGCGCGCCAGATCCGTCAGCACCGCCCGCACCGTATCCAGCCCGGTGCCATGGGCGCCATAGGTCTTGCCCAGGATCTCTTCGGTGCCGGGTTCCGACATCGACGGGCGATAGCGGAACCCGCCGCGCACATTGAAGGTCAGTCCGGTCAAAAGCTCGGCCAGCTGACGCACATCAGCCTGGCTATAGGGGCCATCGACGCCAAGCGTGTGCAGTTCGAGGATCTCGCGCGCAAGGTTTTCGTTCAGCCCCACACCCACGCGTCCACGCGCCACGGCACGCTGCTGGTCGGGGCTGTTGGGCCCGAGCGAGGCGCGCTGATCGAGAAAATGCAACATCACCGGATGGGTGGCGGACGCAAACAGCATGTCTTCGAACCGGCCCGCCACATGCGGGCGGATGGCGTCATCCACATAGGCCGGCGTGCTGCCCTGGATCATGCCCGCCTTGCCATAGGCGGTCAGGTGGTCGGTCCAGAAATCCACCAGCCGTTCACGAAAGGCAGTTTGGGTCTGGATCCGCCGCTGCATGTGCTGCCCGGCCCAGCCGATCAGCGCCAGACGCATGTCCTGGCGCGCAGCCTTGTATGTCGCATCCGCGTCGGGATAGGCATCTGTCCCCACGGCGGCCGCGCGGGCCTTGCGGTTGGCCTGATCCGCCCGCAGGCGCGGCAGAAATTCATCAAAGCTTTCAACGGGAAAGCGCGCGGCCATGTCATCGGGGCCGGTCAGGCCCGCCAGCATGTCATCGGCGCGCGCGGGCTCAGGCTGACGCGGCGACAGCCCGCAGCCAAAGCGGATTTCGGCAAGCTGAGGTGAAAAACCCATGGCGTCGTCCCTTGCTGTGTCAGGGGTTCAACGCATCATATAGAACTTCCCGTCGGAAAAAGATCCGACGGGATGCAAATTTTTCACCTCTTCAGCAGAACCGTGCCGAAGGCTTAATCCTTGGGCAGAACCCGCAGGCTCAGTTCCATCAGCTGTTCGGCCGCAGGCTCGGACGGCGCGGCCATCATCAGGTCTTCCGCACGCTGGTTCATCGGGAACATGATGACCTCGCGGATGTTGACCTGATCGGCCAGCAGCATGACGATCCGGTCGATCCCGGCCGCGCAGCCGCCATGCGGCGGGGCACCGTAATGGAACGCGTTGAACAGCGCGCCAAACCGGTTCTTGACCTCATCCGCGCCATAGCCCGCCAGTTCAAAGGCCTTGAGCATGATTTCGGGCTTGTGGTTCCGGATCGCGCCCGACACCAGCTCGTAGCCGTTGCAGGCCAGATCATACTGATAGCCCTTGACGGCAAGCGGGTCGCCTTCCAGCGCTTCCATACCGCCCTGGGGCATCGAAAACGGGTTGTGTTCGAAATCAATGGCGCCGGTTTCCTCGTCCTGCTCGTAGATCGGGAAATCGACGATCCAGCAAAAGGCAAAGCGGTCCTTGTCGGTCAGCCCCAGCTCGTCACCGATCACCACGCGGGCACGGCCTGCAACGGCTTCGAAGGTCTTGGGTTTGCCACCCAGGAAGAACGCGGCATCGCCCACGCCCAGCCCCAGTTGCTGACGGATCGCTTCGGTGCGCTCGGGCCCGATATTCTTGGCCAGCGGACCGGCGGCTTCCATACCGTCGGCACCCTCGCGCCAGAAGATATAGCCCATCCCCGGCAGGCCCTCTTTCTGGGCATAGGCGTTCATGCGGTCGCAGAACTTGCGCGACCCGCCACCGGGCGCGGGAATGGCGCGGATTTCGGTGCCTGCCTGCTCGAGCAGCTTTGCGAAGATCGCAAAGCCGGAACCGCGGAAGTGGTCAGAGACCACTTGCATCTTGATCGGGTTGCGCAGGTCGGGTTTGTCTGTGCCGTACCACAGCGCGGCGTCGCGATAGGAAATCTGCTGCCAGTCGGCATCCACCTTGCGGCCACCGCCGAATTCTTCGAAGACGCCCGAAATCACCGGCTGGATCGTGTCGAACACATCCTGCTGGCTGACAAAGCTCATTTCCATGTCGAGCTGATAGAAATCGGTGGGCGAACGGTCGGCGCGCGGGTCTTCATCGCGGAAACAGGGCGCGATCTGGAAATACTTGTCAAAGCCCGACACCATGATCAGCTGCTTGAACTGCTGCGGGGCCTGGGGCAACGCATAGAACTTGCCCGGATGCAGGCGCGACGGCACCAGAAAATCGCGCGCGCCTTCGGGCGAGGATGCGGTGATGATCGGGGTCTGATATTCGCGGAACCCCTGATCCCACATGCGACGGCGGATCGACGCGACCACATCCGAGCGCAGGGTCATGTTCTGCTGCATCGCCTCGCGCCGCAGGTCCAGATAGCGATAGCGCAGGCGGGTTTCTTCGGGATATTCCTGATCGCCGAACACGATCAGCGGCAGTTCATCCGCCGCGCCCAGCACTTCGAGGTCACGCACGTAGACTTCGATTTCGCCGGTGGACAGCTTGGTGTTCACCAGATCGTCGGCGCGGGCTTTGACCACGCCGTCAATGCGAATGCACCATTCGCTGCGGACCTTTTCGACCTCGGCAAAGACCGGACTGTCGGGATCGCACAGAACCTGGGTCATGCCGTAATGGTCGCGCAGGTCGATGAACAGGACGCCGCCGTGATCGCGGATCCGATGGACCCAGCCGGACAGGCGGACGGTCTCGCCCACTTGGGCTTTGTTCAGTTCGGCGCAGGTATGGCTGCGATAGGCGTGCATCGGGGCGCCCCTTTCCTTCGGGATGGCGGAAGATCAAGGGCGGATACACCGTGCACGGGCGGCAAAGTCAAGGGGCACGGGGCCCGAAAGCGCCCGTCACCGCCCCACGCCTAGTGTCCGGCCGGATAGGCGCTGGTGACAAACTGCGTGCGTCTGGGGTCGAATTCGCGCTGAAGCAGCCCCTGCATCACGTCGATGGCCTGGGCCAGTTCCGGCCGATCCGCCTGCTGACGGGCCCATTTCATGCCGATCTGCGTGCCCGGCATGGGCGCGGGCAGCGGCGCATGGGCAAGCCCCGCAAAGCTTGGCGGCAGCCCGTGGATCGCTCCGAGATAGATCAAGGGGGCCGCGCGCAGGGCCGCGGCCACCCCGTCAAGCAACGGGGTCGCCACGCTGACATGCCGCGCGTCCAGCCCCAGGCGGTGCATATGGTGTTCGACCTTGGGCGGCAGGCGGGTCGCGCCGGCATCCTTGGGCCATGGCATGGCATAGCGCAGGGCGGCCAGATCTTCGACCCGCTGCGCCGGGCGTACCTGTTTCGGGTCAAAGATCTGAAACGGGGCGCCCTCGGGCGCATGCCATCTGTCGATCCCCTGTGGCACACCGTCGACTGCGCCCACAAACAGCGCGGCGTTGCTGACCAGAAGATGATCAATCCGGGATCCCTCGCAGGGATGGATGTTCAGGCGCAGACCGGGTCGGTCCTGCAGCATCTGGCGCATGAAGGATGCACAGACCGGCCAGGCGCTGTCGCCCAGCAGGATCGTCACCTCGCCCGCATCATCGGGGCCGTCGCCCGGTGCGCGGCCGGCCAGCATGTCCAGCCCGCTCATGGTGCCGCTGATCAGGCGATAGAGTTCGGCGCACAGCTGGCTTGGCGACATCATGCGCCGTTCACGCACAAACAGCGGATCGCGAAACACCGTGCGCAGCTTGTCGAGCCCATAGCTCGCCGAAGGCTGCGAGATCCCCATCATGGCCGCCGCCCGTGTCAGCGTCTTGCGCTCGTAAATCGCGCAGAGCAGCCGCATGTCGCGCAGCGACAGCTGCTCCAACTCGCGGCGCAGGGCCTCCCCCTGGGGAAAACTCGTTACCATAGTCACACTCTCCACCGCCCCCGGATCAGGCCTGCGCCACATGTGGCACCGGCCTGACGCCATCGCAGTTCTGAGCTTTCATGCTTAGACGCGCCCGCTTACCACGCGCTTAACCGGCGCCGCAGGTGGTGGCTAAAATCATTCGGATTTGACGCAAATCCGCCGAGTCACAGCCGGATGGCCGAAATCAGGCGGCCGTAATCGGCTTCGCCCGCATGGGTGGTACGGCGATAGGAATAGAACCTGTCGGGATCGGAATAGGTGCAATGGCGCGTCCATTCCGCATGGCCCACCCCGGCCCGGCGCAGGCGATACAAGCCAAATCCGGGCAGATCGAATTGCAGCCGATCCCCCTGCCCTGCCGCAAAAAACCGCCCGTGATCGGGATCCTGCGCGGTAAAGGCGGCGTGGAATTCCGGCCCCACCTCATAGGCGCGCTGGCTGATGGCCGGGCCGATCACCGCATGGATCCGCGCGCGCCTTGCGCCCAGGGCCTCCATCGCGTCAAGCACCGCATCCAGCACCCCGTCGAGCGCCCCGCGCCAGCCCGCATGCGCCGCCCCGATCACCCCTGCGTCGTGATCGGCAAACAGCACCGGCTGGCAATCAGCGGTCAGCACGCTCAGCGCCAGCCCCGGCTGATCGGTCACCAGCGCGTCGGCCTTGACCGGCGCGGTTTGTGGGCCGGTGACGGTCAGAACATCGGCCGAATGAACCTGATGCACCGATGCCAGCCCGTCCGGCGGCAGGCCCAGAGCATCGGCCACGCGGGCGCGGTTCAGATGCACGGCTTCGCGCTGATCGGACGATCCCAGCCCGCAATTCAGCCCCGCAAAGATCCCCGAAGACGCGCCGCCGCGCCGGGTAAAGAACCCGTGCTGCAACGGTGCAAGCGCATCGGCGGTGATGATCTCGAGCGTCATGTCAGTCATCCGGCTGGCAGCCCCGGCAGGGGCCCTGCATGAGAGGGGTGAAACCCAAGGACCTTGAACAACTGTCCCATTTCTTCGGGATGCGTCAACCGCCGATGCGCGGCCACCAGTGCATCCAGCGCCGCCCCGCTGAGCGGCGCGGCCAGCGCCTGCGCACGCGCGGTGATGCCCAGATGTTCCAGAAACACGCCCTGCGGGGTCAGGGCAGAACTGGCCGACGGACTGGCCTGCGCAAGCGCTTCGAAATCCACATGGGCGGTCAGATCCGCCTGACCGGGATCGGCAAGCGGATCGCAATATTGGTGATCCCGAAGGGCCTGCAGCGTGTCGCCCAGCGAATGCCAGCCACCATAGTCGATGATCAGCGCCGCCCCGCCATGGGCTTCGATCCGCGCCCCGATGGTCCGGGCGATGCCGGGGGCGGCGGGGCAGAGCTCGACCAGATCGCCATCGCGGGTGTCGCCCAGCCGCGCGGCCAGCGCGGGCTGGGGCATCGGTGCGGCCAGGCCAAAGCCAAGCGCATCGCCCACCAGCCCCACGCGCCGTTCGCGCCACTGCCCGCCATCGCGCAGGAACTGGCGGATCGGCAGCGCATCAAAGAATTCGTTGGCCACCAGATACAGCGGTGCCTGCGGCAGATCCTGACTGTCGGTGATCCATGTGGCCTGCGCCGGGGCAATGGCCTGCGCCTGCCGCGCGCGCAGCACGGGCGACGCTTCCAGCATCACGATCCGCGCGGCCGCATGAAACCCCGGCACGGCGCGGGTGGCGCGCAGCAGGTCGGCCATCAGCGTGCCGCGCCCCGGCCCCAGCTCGGCCAGGGTAAAGGGCGCGGGCCGCCCCTGATCCACCCAGGCCTGCGCCAGCGCGAGGCCGAGAAGTTCGCCGAACATCTGGCTGATCTCGGGGGCGGTGGTGAAATCGCCCGCAGCCCCGAACGGATCACGGGTCGCGTAGTAACCAAAGCGCGGATGCATCAGGCAGTCGCCCATATAGTCGGCGATGCTGAGCGGGCCTTCGGCGCGGATGCGGGCCGCAAGCAGATCCAGCAGGCTCATGCGGCGCGCCGGGCCCGCCGGACCAGCCAGAGCCCGAGCGCAATCATCGGCAGCGACAGGATCTGCCCCATGGTCAGCCCATAACCGCCGATCTGCCAGGCCAGCCCCAGCGGGTTGCCATCCGACACGAACTGCGCATCGGGCTGCCGGGCAAATTCCACCACAAAGCGCGCCAGCCCATAGCCCGCAAAGAACACCCCCGTCACCAGCCCCGGACGGCGCAGCGCGCCGCGCCGATAGACCAGCCAGATCAGGACAAGACCCAGGATCAGACCTTCGAGTAGCGCCTCATAGAGCTGCGAGGGATGGCGCGCGCACAGGCCCACGATGTCGCCACAGGCCTGCGCCGCCTGACCGGGAAAGACCACACCCCAGGGCAGATCGGTGGGACGGCCCCACAGCTCGGCATTGATGAAATTGGCGGTCCGCCCCAAGAGCAGCCCCGGCGGCACGGCATGGGCAATCAGGTCTGCGGCCGACAGCGCGGGGATCCGGTGGCGCCTTGTATAGATCCAGGCCGCCACCACCACCCCCAGCAGCCCGCCGTGAAAGGCCATGCCCCCCTGCCAGATCTGCAGGATCTCGGCGGGGTGCGACAGGTAATAGGTCGGCTGGTAAAAGAGCACATAGCCCAGACGCCCGCCGATGATCACGCCCAGGATGATCCAGGTCAGCAGATCTTCGATCTGGGCCGGGGTCATGGGCGGGGTATCGTCGCGCCACAGCCGCGCGCGATTGACCGCCATCACCCCCATGCGCCAGGCAATCAGAATGCCCGCGATATAGGCCAGCGCATACCAGCGCAGGGCAAAGTCGATGCCAAAGAGCGACACGCTCAGCAGCTCGGGCGAAAGGTCGGGGAATGGGATCATGGCCTGCATATCTGCCTCATTGCCTGTCCGGCGCGCGAAGGCAAGCGGGCAGCTTGCCCAAGCGCGCCGTGATGTCCATATAGGGGGCAACGCGCACATGGAGATGACAGATGCAGACCCGTAACAAGATGATGGACGATCTTTCGCAGTTGATGACCAACGCGATGGGCGTCGCCCAGGGCGCGCGGGAAGAGGCCGAGACGGCGATGAAATCGCTCATCGACCGCTGGCTGGCCGACCGCGATTTCGTGACCCGCGAAGAATTCGACGCCGTGCGCGCCATGGCCCAGAAAGCGCGCGAAGAAAACGCCGCCCTGGCCGCGCGCATCGCAGCCCTGGAAGGGGCCTCAAAGCCCGAAGACTGATCCAGCGGTGGCGCTGCCGCGCCATTGTTTATTGCGACTTCTTTGCAGGCGCGCCGCCCGATCCGGGTCCGGCGCGTTTTGCATATTCGGGCAAATTGCCAATTCCCAGAAATTGATCTGTCCACGGGCTCATCCACAACTTATTGGGGTTATCCCCAAATTAGTGCTTGCCAGATGCCAAATGGCACAGCACCATATCTAGTATAGGCATGGGGGATCGCCCCGGTTTATTGAGCAGGCACCTAGCGTTTGGGGGCTGCCACCCCAAAATCCGCTAGCAGCGAGAGAGGTGGAACTATGGCCCTTTCCGAGCAGTTTCTCGAAGAAGACATTCATCCCATCGACATTGTCGAACATCTGGCCGAGCACCATGACTGGGAATTCGACCGCATGGGCGACGATCAGATTGCCATGGCCGTGGAAGGCCAGTGGCGGACCTATTCGCTCACGCTGGCGTGGTCGGGATATGACGAAACCCTGCGCATGGTCTGCACCTTTGAAATGGAGCCGCCCGAAGACAAGCTTCCGGGGCTTTACGAGCTGATCAACCGGATGAACGATCAGTGCTGGGCCGGGGCCTTTACCTATTGGCCCGAGCAAAAGCTGATGGTCTATCGCTATGGGCTGCTGCAGGCGGGTGGCCAGATGGCCGGGCCCGAGCAGATCGACACCATGATCAACGCCGCCGTGCTGAGCGCCGAGCGCTACTACCCGGCCATGCAACTGCTGGTCTGGGGCGGTCGCACCCCCGAAGAGGCGATGCAGGTCGCCATTGCAGAGGCTTACGGGCGCGCGTAACCATACGCCCCGATGCAATGTGACAACAGGGGCGTATCACAATGATGTCTGACGATCTCGCGGCGCGGGGGCTGGTGCTTTTGGGCTGCGGCAAGATGGGATCGGCTATGCTGGCGGGCTGGCTGTCGGATGGTCTGCCGTCGGATGCGGTCTGGGTGCTGGACCCGCAGCCATCGGACTGGCTGAAGGCGCAGGCGGTGCATCTGAACAGTGACCTGCCACCCGCCCCTGCCGTTGTCATCATCGCGGTGAAACCCCAGATGATGCAGGACGCCCTGCCGCGCCTTGCCGCACTTGGCAATGGCGACACGCTGTTCGTATCGGTGGCCGCAGGCACGCCGATCGCCCAGTTCGAACGCCTGCTGGGCGCCGAAACCCCGATCATTCGCGCCATGCCCAACACCCCGGCCGCCATTGGCCGTGGCATCACGGCGCTGGTGGGCAATGCCCGCACGCGCGCCGATCAGATCGACGCGGCCGAATCGCTGCTGTCGGCGGTGGGCCAGACCGTGCGGCTGGACAGCGAAGACCAGATTGACGCGGTGACCGGCGTCAGCGGCTCTGGCCCGGCTTATGTGTTTCACATGATCGAAGCGCTGACCGCTGCGGGCATCGCCCAGGGCCTGCCCGATGACATGGCCGCAAAGCTTGCCCAGGCCACCGTGGCGGGCGCAGGGGCGCTGGCCGAAGCCTCGGACGACAGCCCCGCCCAGCTGCGCATCAACGTCACCAGCCCCAATGGCACGACGCAGGCGGGGCTCGAGGTGCTGATGGATGCCGACACCGGCCTTGGCCCGCTGATGGCCCGCACCGTCAAGGCCGCAACAGACAGATCGAAGGAACTGGCCCGTGGATGAGATTTCGTTCGATGACTTCCTGAAAGTCGACATTCGCGTGGGCAAGGTGCTGCGCGCCGAACCCTATCCCGAAGCCCGCAAACCGGCGATCAAGATGTGGATCGACTTTGGTGACGAGATCGGAGAACGCAAGACCTCTGCCCAGGTGACGGCGCATTATTCGCCCGAAACGCTGGTCGGAAAGCAGGTCATGGCGGTGGTGAACTTTCCGCCCCGCCAGATCGGACGGTTCATGTCCGAAGTGCTGGTGCTGGGCCTGCCCGATGACAATGGCGACATCCGCCTGATCGGCCCCGATGGCCCGGTGCCCCTGGGCGGGCGGATGCACTGATGCGCCTGTTGATCACGCGCCCCCTGCCCGCCCCGGTGCTAGAGCGGGCCGGGACGCTGTTTGACACCACGACGCGTGACAGCACCGCCCCCCTGACACGGGACGAGCTGCGCGCGGCGCTGCGGGACTATGATCTGGTCCTGCCCACCCTGGGCGATGCGTTCACCGCTGACATCTTTGCCGACACCGCTGCCCCGCGCTGCAAGCTGCTGGCCAATTTTGGCGTGGGGTACAACCATATCGACGTGGATGCCGCCCGCGCGGCGGGGGTCGAGGTGACGAACACACCCGGTGCTGTCACCGACGCGACCGCCGATATTGCCATGACGCTGATCCTGATGTCGGCGCGGCGCGCGGGCGAAGGCGAACGGCTGGTGCGGTCGGGCGCGTGGCAGGGCTGGCACCCGACCCAGATGCTGGGGATGCATGTGACCGGGCGCCATGTGGGCATCGTGGGCATGGGGCGCATCGGACAGGCCATCGCGCAGCGCTGCCATTTCGGGTTCGGCATGCAGGTGTCCTATGTCAGCCGCTCGGCCAAGGATCTTCCCTTTGCCGCCACCCGTGCCGCATCCCTGACGGAGCTTGCCGAAACCGTGGACCTGCTGGTGATCGCCCTGCCCGGCGGCGCAGAGACCCGCCACATGATCGGGGCCGAGACCTTTCGCGCCATGCAGCCCCACGCCCATCTGATCAACATTGCCCGCGGCGAGATCGTGGACGAAGCCGCCCTGATCGCCGCCCTTGAACATGGGCAGATCGCGGGCGCGGGTTTGGATGTCTATGAATTCGAACCGCAGGTGCCTGACGCGCTGCGGGCGATGGATCAGGTGGTGCTGCTGCCGCATCTGGGCACGGCGTCGCTGACGGTGCGCACGAGCATGGGGATGATGGCGCTCGACAATCTAGACGCGTTTGCACGCGGCGCAGCACTGCCCAACAGGGTCTAACCGCCCGCCTGCAAGGAGGGGTCGCCCACCGCTTCGCGCCAGTGGCGGCGGCAGAGCGAGACATAGGTTTCGTTCCCGCCGATCTGCACCTGATCGCCTTCGACGGCCACGCGGCCATCGGCATCCTTGCGCACCACCATCGTGGCCTTGCGCCCGCAATGGCAGATCGTGCGCACTTCGCGCATTTCATCGGCCAGCGCCAGCAGCGTGGCCGAGCCGGGAAAAAGCTGGCCCAGAAAATCCACGCGCAGCCCATAGCAGATCACCGGAATGCCCAGATCATCCACCACCCGCGCCAGCTGCCAGGCCTGCTGCGATTCGAGAAACTGCGCCTCGTCGACAAAAATGCAGGCCACCTTGCCCTGTTGCAGCCGACCCGAGATCTTGGCGGCCAGATCTTCGCCCGGAGAAAAGGTATCGGCCTGCGCATGAATGCCGATGCGCGATCCGATCAGGCCCGCGCCTTCGCGATGGTCCATTTCGGCCGTCAGCAGATAGACCTCCATGCCGCGCTCGCGATAGTTATGCGCCGCCTGCAGCAGGATCGTCGATTTGCCCGCGTTCATCGTCGAATAGTTGAAGAATAGCTTAGCCATGCGGGGGGTTTAGGATGTGCCCCTGTCCCTTGCAAGCCCGTGTGCACCCGTAAAAGCCGCCACATGCAGACCCCGTGAAAGGGGATGGGCTGGCAGGTTCCGCGACAAAAGGCAACATGCCCCTGGGGATCTTCATCGCGTCACCTGCCAGCCCACGAAAGCCGGGGCTTTCGTATGTATCTCGTCGGGGGACAACCGACCGAGATCACTCTTAACGCGGCACATAAGTGCCACTACAACAACCATCCTGTACACGAGTTAGGATGCCTTAGTGTTGCCTCATTCCCGCAAGCAATTTAATGGGAAAAATCCGCAGGAATTCCCCCCGGCAACAAAAACGATGGCAAGACAGGAAAAATCGCATGGCAAATATCCCCAGATACCTCAAACAGCACACCGAAGCGCTGGTGAAAGATGTGGGGATCGAGCGCGCCTGCGAACTCACCGGAAAATCCAAGGCCACGCTGGGGCGCTACTATTCGACCAGTGATGATCACGGGGACCGATTCATGCCGGTGGATGCGGTGGCCCAGCTCGAGGCCGAGGCATCCTTTCCGCATGTAACCAGCGCGCTTGCGGATCTGCGCAACATCATGCTGTCACATATGCCGTCGGATCCGGGCGACGCGCGGCCGGGCGGTGGGGTGAATTCGGACGTGGTGGCGCTCAGCCAGCGTTTCGCGACGCTGATGGCCGAATATCAGCAGGCCATCGAAGACGGCATCATCACCGCCAACGAAGCCAAGCGGCTGCTGCGCGAAACCGTTCTGCTGCAACAGGTGCTGATCGACATGAAGCTGCATCTTGAAGAAGAAGGCACCGACACGCCCTGACGCGGCTGTCTGTTTGCACGGGTCAGCTCTGCAGGTGTCCGTGCCATGCCGACGGGCCGCCGCAGCGGCCCTGCCGGGGGTCAGATCCGAACGGGATCAGCCGTGGCGCTGCACCAGCACCGATCCCACCGAATAGCCTGCGCCAAACGAACAGATCAGACCGATATCGCCATCGGCCAGATCCGACGATGTCTTGGAAAATGCGATGATCGAGCCCGCCGACGATGTGTTGGCGTAATCCTGCAGGATGTTGGGCTGTTCTTCGGGGGTAGGAACGCGGTCCATCACTTTGCGGCCGATGAAATCGTTCATCTGCTTGTTGGCCTGATGCAGCCAGATCCGCTTGAGATCGGCACTGCCGACCCCTTCATCTGCCATGTGCTGATGCAGGTGGGCGCTGACCATGGGCAGTACTTCCTTGAACACTTTGCGACCGTTCTGCATGAACTGCATGTCGCGCCGGTCGGCCACGCCATCGGGGCGCGAACGGCGCAGAAAGCCCAGATTGTTGCGGATGTTGTTGGAAAACTGCGTGGCACAGCGGGTCGAGCGGATTTCATAGCACGGCCCCTGCGCCGCATCGAGCCGTTCGATCACGGTTGCGGTCGCCACATCGCCAAAGATGAAGTGGCAGTCGCGGTCGCGCCATTCCAGATGGCCCGAACAGATCTCGGGGTTGACCACAAGAGCCGCCCGCGCCGAGCCTGCGCGGATCATGTCTGCGGCGGCCTGAATGCCGAATGTGGCCGACGAACAGGCCACGTTCATGTCAAAGGCAAAGCCCGGAATGCCAAGCGCATTCTGGATTTCGATGGCAATGGCGGGATAGGCGCGTTCCATGTTGGACGCAGCACAGATCACCAGGTCGATGTCTTCGGGTTTGCGCCCGGCCTGTTCCAGCGCCTGTTTGGCGGCGGCAACACCGATTTCGGTCATCACACCGGGTTCGTCATCGCTGCGCTGGCGCAGCACGGGGTGCATCACGTCGGGGTCGAGCACGCCGCTTTTGTCCATCACATAGCGCTGCTCGATGCCGCTGGCCTTGACGATGAATTCCTCGCTGGAATGCGCCTTGGCTTCGATGTCTCCGCGCGCAATGGCATCGGCATGTTCGGCGTTGAACTTGTCGGCATAGGCGTTGAAGGCTTCAACCAGCTCGGCATTGGTGATGACCTGGTAAGGGG
>JAOXSC010000064.1 GCA_025800215.1 Marinibacterium sp. | reverse complement strand
GTGGCGCCACCCAGCCGCTCGACCCCCTGGATGGTCAGGGTTGCGGTGCCTTCGCCTTCGATCTGGGCGCCCATCTTGCGCAAGCACTGGACCAGATCGACAATTTCGGGTTCACGGGCCACGTTTTTCAGAACCGTGGTGCCCTTGGCCAGCGTGGCCGCCATGACCGCGTTTTCCGTCGCGCCCACCGACACGACCGGGAATTCGAACACACCGCCCCGAAGCCCGCCCGGCGCCGAGGCATGCACATAGCCTTCTTTCAGCTCCAGTTCCGCGCCCATCGCTTCGAGCGCGCGCAGATGCAGATCCACGGGCCGCGCGCCGATGGCGCAGCCGCCCGGCAGCGATACGACCGCATGGCCGGTGCGCGCCAGAAGCGGTCCCAGAACCAGAATCGACGCGCGCATCTTGCGCACGATGTCATAATGGGCGAGCTGATTGTCGATGGCGTGGCTCGACAGGGTGATGACTTTGCCATCATCTGCCAGCTGCACATCCGTCCCGAGCGAACCCAGAAGTTCCGACATGGTCTTGATGTCGCTCAGCCGCGGTGCGTTGGTCAGAACCAGCGGTTCTTCGCTGAGCAGGGTCGCAGGCATCAGCGTCAGACAGGCGTTCTTTGCCCCAGCAATCGGGATCTGCCCGTTCAGCGGGCCGTTGCCGCGTACAATGATCTTGTCCATCTGCTCACCTCGTCATGTCCTGATTCTGCCCCCGCGGGGCCTGCTCAGGTGTCCGTCTCTTTACCCTGACGCGCCTTTGCCTGCGCCTTGCGCCGGGCAAGGTTGGCCTTGAGCGCCGATTTCAGCCGGTCCGCCTTGTCAGTCTGAGAGACATTCGGGGTATTCGGCCTGATCGGTTTCTTGTTCTCGGGGTTCTGCGCCATGGCCCCCTTTAACTTACGGGCTCTCACGGGTCCAGCATCCTTGCCCGAGGGCGGCGGGAACGGGCCGGGATGTGTTTTTCGTGCAAAGGGCAAATTTGTGTCTTGCGCCCCCCGATCTTTGGGTCTAATCAGCCGCGCACGGCGCTGCTGTAGCTCAGAGGTAGAGCACTCCCTTGGTAAGGGAGAGGTCGAGAGTTCAATTCTCTCCAGCAGCACCATTTCTTCATAATTCGTCCCCGTTAGTGCCGCACAGCCAAGGCTTTGCACCTGTCTTGCTGATCCCTGGCCGCACCGCTGCGCCGCCCTTATGGCAAGACGCTTGACGTAAGGGCATCTGACGGGCACGCTGTTGGGGCAGGATGTCACGCCATCCCCGGCGGGCCCGACATGCAGGCCATGACCCCCGGCGCGCGACATGTAAGGGGCTGCCGTTCAGCCGGCATCGACCTTCATTCCCCTTTCCTGCCGCAGATCCACCGCAGAACAGGACAGACCCATGATCATCTACCCCACCATCGAAATCCAGAATGGCCGCTGTGTGAGCCTGTTTCGCGGCCGGATGGAAGAACCCCAGATCTGGCATGTCGATCCTGTGCAGAAGGCGATGGAATTCGCCGCCGCCGGGGCGTCATGGATCCAGGTGACCGATTTCGACGCCATCGCGGGCGATGACACCAACCGCGCGCTGATTGACGAAATCATCGTCAAGGCCGGCGCGCCCATCCAGCTTGGCGGCGGTTTCCGCACCCTGCAGGGGATTGCCGAAGGCATCGACCGGGGCGTCGGGCGCGTGGTCGTGGGCACGCTGGCCCTGCTGCAACCCGACGTGGTGAAAGAGGCCGCCCGTGCCTTTCCCGACCAGATCGTGCTGGCCATCGACGTCTATCAGGGCAAGGTCATGACCGATGGCTGGCGCCAGCCAAGCGCTTTTGACGCCGACACCTTCCTCGAGATGTTCCAGAGCGATCCGCTGGCGGCGGTGATGATCAGCGACATTGATGCCGATCTGGAAGAGGCCGACGATTCCCTCGCACTGGTCACGCGCATGGCGGCCACATCCAAGGCGCCGGTGATCGCGCGGGGACTGTCGCGCAATCTCGATGACATCGCGCGGCTGAAATACGTGCCCCACGTGGCAGGAGCGATCATCGGGCGGGCGCTGTTCAACAAATCCATCGACCTTGACGCAGCGCTGGCCATGGCCGCCGAACCGATGGAACGCCGCGCCGCCTTTACCTGAACCGAAAAAGGGCACCTGAACGGTGCCCTTTCCCTTTGCTTTTGATCTGGCCTTTGCAAGGCCGGTCTTACAGATCGCCGACGGCCGTCGACCGGATATCCGTCCAGTTCTGGGCTGCCTTGCTGATCGTGCCCTCGCGGTCCTTGTTGAAGGCGGCAAAGATGTCTTCGTTCAGAAAGACATAAAGCTTGTTGTCGATGATCGCGGCATATTCGGGGTCGCCGTCGAACTTCTTGCCCACCGACACGCCAAAGGTGCAGAACCCGCCATTCTGCGGCAGATAGGCCGCCGGTTCGGCCTGGAACCGGGCCAGCGTGTCGGCGCTGGTAAAGTAGTAGGCTACCCCGTCATGGACCAGCGTATGGGCCGCCGAGCCTTCGACAGGCGTGCCGCTGTCGATGAAGGCCACCGGATCGACCCCGTGCAGGCCAAGCGGCGCTCCGGCAGCGGTCAGCCCGACCGAGGCATTGTATTCGTCAGCAGCAAAGCTGGCGGTGGCAAGCCCAAGGCCAGCACCAAGGATCAGAGCAGCGGTTGCAAATTTGCGAAGCATGGAAGTCGTCCTTTCGATCTGGGATCCGGCGCCGTCTGCGGCGCGGCGGGCGCGATCTGCGCCCGTGCTGAACACCTGTGGCTGACGGAACGTGCGATCAAGCAACGCACCCAATCAGTGAATGATCGGCCATCTTCTCTGAACGATTGCGCATAGCTTGCCCCGGAAACAGCAAGGGCGGCACCCGCAGGCACCGCCCCTGATTGAGGATCAGACAGGATCACGCGGGCGCCGGGGCCTCGGCCTGCGGCTTGTGCAAGGACACCACGGTCACAACCGCCAGCCCGTTCAGCCAGTAATATGCCGCATCCAGCCCCTGGAACCCGAACACGAAGGGCGCGGCCAGAAACACCGCGCCCACCACCGCATCCACCGTCAGATGCAGTGAATAGGGCAGCACCCGCACCAGGCCGAACTGATGGTCGGTCAGCAGCGTCAGGATCAGCGCGGCCACGCCCGTGCCCACCGACAGCCAGAACGCCAACGGGTTCGACGCCCCCAGCCCCAGCACCGACGGCAAAACGATCAGCGCCGCCGCAACCGGGTAATCAAGATAGGCATGGATGGATTTGGTGACAAAGCGCAACGACATCGGACAGTCCTTTCAGAATGATCGCCGCAGCGTGTCTGCGGCCCTGCTGAAAGGATGGGGGCGGCGCGCGCATCGTGCCATTTGCGGACGTTCAGGGGATCTGCCCGATCGTTCAGAACAGCGCAGCGCCTGCGAATGACCGCGTCAATGCAGCCCGCGATAGGCTGCGGGGGTGATCCCGACCTCTTTCTTGAACACCCGGCTGAACGCGGATTCCGACCGATAGCCCACCTGCACCGCAACCTCGGCAATCGACGGGCCGGGCCGTTCCAGCGCCTGCCGGGCGATCTGCATCCGCCAGGCGGTCAGGTAATGCATCGGCGTCAGCCCCATCTTGTCGGAAAACATCACCGCAAACCCGGTGCGCGACAGGCCTGCTTCACGCGCGAGGTCTTCGACGCTCCAGCTGCGCGCGGGGTCGGCGTGAAAGGCGCTCAGGGCGCGCGACAGATGCGGGTCGGCAAAGCCCGACAGGCCCTGATGACGCGCACCTTGCGTTTCGATGAAGCTGCGCAGGGCCTGGGCAAAGATGACTTCGGACATGCGCAGCGCAATCAGATCGCCGCCGAAATTGGGGCGCCCGGCTTCGTCCCCGATCAGCCGCAGCGATGATTCCATCCATTTGCCCGCCGTTTCGCCGTAGTTGCGGATGACGATATAGTCGGGCAGCCGTTCAAGGATCACGTGGCTGGCATGCGGGGCAAAGGAAAAGTGACCGCACACCAATTCGGTCTCGCGCGGGTCATCATCGCCGCCGTAAACCAGAACCCCCTGACCGGTATAGCCCGAGCGTTCGAGCACCTGATCCAGCGGCAGCACCGCATCATCGCTGTCGCGCCCGCTGTAAAGATCATGCGCCGCGCCATGGGGGATGATGATCAGATCACCCTGAGCCAGCAGCACCGTTTCACCTGTGCTGACGATGCGCACCTTGCAATCGCCGCGATGGGCAAAATGAAACCGGGCGACGTTTTCGAAGCTCGGCACCGCGACGCCCCAAGGCGGCGTAAAGGCGGTGCGGAAATAGAGCGTCCCCTGCAGCGTGAGGCGGGTCAGAATGTCACTTAGCGTATCAAGCATGGGATCAGAGGTGGCACGCCCCACCCCCTGCGTCCAGATCCGTGAACGACCTCACGGGTATTTTGAACGGGTCGTGATCTGCCTGTGTTCGGGCCAATGTTGGGGCTTTCGGTGGGCCGCATTTGCAAATGGCTAAGGGGTTTGTGCGATACCGCGCCCCATGTCGCAACGCCGCTTCAACATCGTGATCATCGCCCAGGCCGGACGCCTGCAATACGAAGCTTTGATGTTCGCCGCCTCGCTGCGGCGTCACAGTCCGGGCTTTGCGGGGCGGCTGATCGTGGGGGTTCCGCGCGCAGGGCCGCTCTGGCCCACGGATCCCGCGCCGGATGATCTGCAGGTGATGCGCGCGCTTGGTGATCTTGGGGCCGAGCGCCTTTATTTCGACTGCCGAACCTTTGGCGCGTCCTATCCCAATGGCAACAAGATCGAAGTGCTGCGCGCCCTGCCTCGGGGTGAGCCCTTTGTGTTTTTCGACAGCGACACGCTGATCACCGGCGATCTTGCGCAGGTGCCCTTTGATTTCGCCCGGCCATCGGCGTCTTGCAGGGTGGAAGCAACCTGGCCGCGCGTGGGTCATGACACGCCGGGGCGCGGGCGGATCTGGCGCGCGCTTTATGATCGGTTCGGACTTGCCTTCAACGGCAGCCTTGATCCCGACATCCCCCGCGGCTGGCGGCGGTTTCTGTATTTCAACGCGGGCTATTTCTATGGCGCGTGCCCGCAGCGCTTTGGCGCGCTCTATCTGCGCATCGCCCGCAGCATCCGCGACGCCCCTCCGCCTGAACTGGCCGGGCAGCCCCTGTTTCCGTGGCTGGATCAGATCGCGCTGCCGCTGGTCATCCATGCGCTTGGGGGCGGGCGCGATCCTGCGGTGGCCGCAGCGCTGGACGGGCCGGTCAGCCATCATTACCGGCTGCTGTCCCTGCTTTACGCCCGCGCCCCCGACCCGGTGGTCGCCACGCTGGAACAGATCTGCACCGATCCCGATCTGGGCCCGATCCTGTCGCGCCACGCGCCCATCCGCACCATGGTGCAGCAGCAGCGCGGGGCCGAAGCCCGCGCGCTTTTTGACCGCAACGCCCTGCCCTGCACCGAAGCCCCCCTGCGCCGACGGCTCAAGGCGCAGGGTCTGTGGATACGCTAAGGGGGGGCTTTGCCGCACCCCCAACCGGGCCAGATCGCTTTTTCCTTGGCCCCGCGCCCGGCAGATGCCAATCTGCGCCCAAATTTCTAGCGGAGCGGGATCCATGAAACCTATGATCATTGCAGTAGCGGCCGCATCGGCGCTGACCGGGCTGGCCGGCTGCGTTGATGACATCACCCATGTCACCAAGATCGAACACAACCTCAATGTCGACGGTCAGACCTATGTGATCGAACGCTGGATCAGCACCGAACAGATCCTGGACGACGACACCGCCCCGCAATTTGTCGCCGTGGTCGGGGATCAGCGCGTGGCCTGCAACAGCACCAAGGCCAGCGCCTGCGCACCCGCAATCCGCAATGCCCGCGCCGCTCAGGCGCTGGCGGCCGCCGAAAACTAAGTCACACGAACAGGACAGATATTATGACTGATGGTCCGACCTACGGTTTCGACACGCTTCAGATCCATGCCGGCGCCCGCCCCGATCCCGCAACGGGCGCGCGCCAGACGCCGATCTATCAGACCACGGCCTATGTGTTCCGCGATGCCGACCACGCCGCCGCGCTCTTTAACCTGCAAGAGGTCGGCTATATCTATTCGCGCCTGACCAACCCCACCGTGGCGGTTCTGCAGGAACGGGTTGCCACGCTCGAAGGGGGCGTGGGTGCGGTCTGCTGTTCGTCGGGGCACGCGGCCCAGATCATGGCGCTGTTCCCGCTGATGCAGCCGGGCTGCAATGTCGTGGCCTCGACCCGGCTTTATGGCGGCACGGTCACCCAGTTCAGCCAGACCATCAAGCGCTTTGGCTGGGAGGCGAAATTCGTCGATTTCGACGATGCCGACGCCGTCAAGGCCGCCATCGACGACAATACCCGCGCGGTGTTCTGTGAATCCGTGGCCAATCCGGGCGGTTACATCACCGATCTGGATGCGATTTCGGCGATTTCGGATGCCGCAGGCGTGCCTCTCATTGTCGACAACACATCCGCCACGCCCTATCTGTGCCGCCCCATCGAACATGGCGCGACGCTGGTGGTGCATTCGACCACGAAATACCTGACCGGCAACGGCACCGTGACCGGCGGCTGCATCGTGGATTCGGGCAAATTCGACTGGTCGGCCTCGGACAAGTTCCCGTCGCTCAGCGCGCCCGAGCCGGCCTATCACGGGCTCAAGTTCCACGAAACCTTTGGCCCGCTGGCCT